>CAMJIC010000096.1 GCA_946405675.1 uncultured Clostridia bacterium | reverse complement strand
CCAATGCCATTACCCGCGAGGAGATCCGGGAATACCTGCAGCCGGTCTATGACCTGGAGCGGCTCATTTCCAGGGTTTCCTACCGCACAGCGAATCCCAGGGACCTGATCGCATTCCGGACCTCCCTGGAGATGCTGCCCGCCATCCGCCGTGCGCTTGGGGAATATCAGGCACCTCTTCTGAGAAAGCTGTATGAAGAGATCGATGAGCTTCAGGATATCTGCAGCCTGATTACACGCTCCATCATCGATGATCCCCCCATGACGATCCGGGAGGCGGGATTCATCAAGGACGGGTACAATGAGCAGGTGGACCGGCTGCGCGCGGCTGAGCGTGACGGGAAAAGCTGGCTTGCGGACGTGGAGAAGGAGGAGAAGGAGCGTACCGGGATTGCCAAGATGAAGCTGAAGTTCAACAAGGTCTTCGGCTATTACCTGGAGGTTCCCAACAGCTTCCGTGACAAGGTTCCGGCGGATTATACCCGCAAGCAGACCCTTGTCAATGCAGAGAGGTACATCACGCCAAAGCTCAAGGAACTGGAGGAAACGATCCTGGGCGCGTCTGACCGCCTGAATTCTCTGGAATATGAGCTGTTCACCCAGATCCGGGAGGAGATCGCAAGCCATACGCCGCGGATCCAGAAAACCGCCCGCGCGATCGCGGGAGTGGATGTATTCTCAGCCCTTGCCCTGGTTGCGGAGCAGAACCGTTATGTACGCCCGAAGATCAATGAAAAAGGGCTGATCGATATCAAGGGAGGGCGCCATCCTGTCGTGGAGCAGATGTCCGGCGGAGACCTGTTCGTCCCCAATGATACTTTGCTGGATAACCGGAAGAACAGGGTCAGTATCATCACCGGCCCCAATATGGCCGGAAAGTCTACTTATATGCGGCAAAGCGCGCTGATCGTCCTCATGGCTCAGATTGGCTCCTTTGTCCCGGCTTCCTCGGCAAACATCGGTCTGGTGGACAGGATCTTTACCAGAGTAGGGGCTTCGGATGACCTGGCAAGCGGGCAGTCCACCTTCATGGTGGAAATGAGTGAGGTGGCGCTGATCCTGAGGCAGGCGACCAGAAACTCCCTGCTGATCCTGGATGAGATCGGAAGAGGTACTTCTACGTATGACGGCCTGTCCATTGCCTGGGCTGTCGTGGAGCATATTGCGGATCCCAGGCAGATCGGCGCGAAGACGCTTTTTGCGACCCATTACCACGAGCTGACGGAGCTGGAGGGAAAGATCCCCGGCGTCATTAATTACTGTATCGCGGTCAGGGAGAAGGGGGATGACATCGTCTTTTTGCGTAAGATCGTAAAGGGCGGCGCGGACCGAAGCTATGGGATCCAGGTGGCAAAGCTTGCAGGGGTTCCGGACAGTGTCATTGAACGGGCAAAGAATCTGGCGGAGGAGCTGAGCGCACATGATATTACGGAAAGCGCGGCGGCTGAACCGGAACAAAGCCCTGCGCCGAGGCGGAAGAAGAAAAAGGTCGATGAAGTGGACATGCATCAGATGTCCTTTGTGGGGGCTGTGACGGACGAGGATGTTCTCCGTGAGCTGAAGGAGATCGATGTCACAACGCTGACGCCGATCGAGGCCATGAATACGCTTTATGCTTTGCAGAATAAGCTGAAAAACCGGTGGGAGCCTGAAATGAAGTGACGGGAAGTAAAAGTCACACCCCGCCAGCGGGCCGGCCTGAGTGGGAGGCTTCGCCCTCATCCACCCCCTTTTCGGCAGCAGGGATGTGACTTGAAACGGAGGAAATGCTTCATGAGAGAGATTCATGTACTGGAGCAGGCAACCATCGACAAGATCGCCGCAGGTGAGGTCGTTGAGCGTCCGGGCTCTATTGTAAAAGAGCTTTGTGAAAACGCGCTGGACGCGGGCGCGAATGCGCTGACGGTTGAGATCCGTGACGGCGGGATCTCCATGATCCGGGTTACGGACAATGGGGAGGGCATTGATCCGTCCCAGGTGCGCAGTGCTTTCCTTCGTCATGCGACATCCAAGATCACGCAGGTGGAAGACCTTGTGCGTATCCGCTCCTTCGGGTTCCGCGGGGAGGCGCTTTCCAGCATCAGCGCCGTAAGCCGCGTAGAGCTGATCACGAAGGTGCGGGAGAACCTGACGGGGATCCGGTATAAGATCGAAGGCGGAAATGAGAGGCTGTTTGAAGAGGTCGGCGCGCCGGAGGGGAGCACCTTTATCGTGCGGGATCTGTTCTACAATACCCCTGCCAGGAGAAAGTTCCTGAAAAGCGCGCAGACAGAGGCGGGGTATATCAACGACTATGTGGCAAGGCTTGCCCTGTCCAATCCCCATATCAGTGTCAAATTCATGGTGAATTCCTCTACCAGGCTTTCCACTTCCGGTTTCGGAAGCCAGGCGGATGTCATTCATTCCGTATTCGGCAGGGATGTCCGGAACAACCTGCTGCAGGTTTCCAGGACGGATGAAGAACATGGACTGTCCCTGGAGGGATGGATCGGTAAGCCTTCCGTCAGCAGGGGGAACCGTACCAATGAGATCCTGTATGTCAACGGGCGCCTGGTCTACAACAGTGTTTTCTCCAAGGCGGTAGAGGAAGGCTATGAGACCTTCCTGATGCAGCACAGGTTCCCCTTTGTAATTCTCTCCCTGACATTGCCGGGAACGGATGTGGATGTCAACGTCCACCCTGCCAAGGCGCAGGTGCGGTTTACCAACGGGCCCGTGATCTATGACTTTATCCGGTCAGCCGTAAAGGAGAAGCTTACCCATCAGGATCTTGTGATCGACACCTCCTTCCAGGGTGCAGCCGCAGCGGACGCACAAAGGAAGGCAGACCGGAAAAAGGCATTGGATGCTGAGAAGGCAAAGGATGTTCCGGAACCTTTTGAGGAGCTTCGCAGGCAGCACAACACGCCGTCCGGCTACCTGGACGGAACGGGCCAGGGAAATTCCCCTTATGCCAGGCAGTATGACCGCCCATCGGATGCGCACCATGACGCGGAGAAAGACCGGCCTTCATACCGGCCTTCAGCTGAACACCATGACGCGGAGAAAATCCGACAGTCGAACCAGTTCCTGAGAGAAGTCAGCCAGATGTCCATCTTTGATGAGGTGTTTTCCGGAAACGCAGCCCTGGCAGACGGTAAAGCTGGAAAGGCAGATCTGCCGGCGCCTGCAGGCGGAGCACCAGGAGAACCTTCCACTCAATCTTCTTTTCAGTCAGAAGAGGGGTTCAGAGGGAACCAAGATGCAGAAGAAAAACCGGATACCGCTGATGCTGCCCAAAAGATACCGGCTGCTGCCCCGTTTCTGAGTACGCAGGCCCGGGAACAGCACAAGATCATCGGCCAGCTGTTCGAGACATACTGGATTGTTGAATACCAAAACAGCATGTACATCATCGATCAGCATGCCGCCCATGAAAAGGTCATGTTTGAACGGCTGATGGATCGGTACCGCAGGAAGGAAGCAGCCTCGCAGATGCTCAGCCCCGGCCTGATTGTTACCCTGTCCCTTGCCGAGGAAACGCTTTTGAAGGATCACATGGAATCCTTTCAAAGGATCGGATTTGAGATCGAACCCTTCGGTGGGCACGACTACATCATCAGCGCCGTCCCGCAGGATCTGTTTGGCCTGACAGAGAAGGAATATTTCATAGAAATGCTGGACAGCCTTTCCGCGGAAACGGGAAAGATGTCAGTGGAAGCCATTACCATGCGCATCGCGACGATGGCGTGCAAGGCAGCAGTGAAGGGTAACACAAGGCTGAGCGTTCAGGAGGCGGATGCGCTGATTACGCAGCTTTTGGAGCTGGATAATCCATACAACTGTCCTCATGGGCGTCCGACGATCATTGCCATGTCAAAGTCGGAGATTGAAAAAAAGTTTCATCGTATCGTGTGACCTGAAGGTTTCAGCATACCCTGTGATGGAATGGAGAAAACGAATGGAGCAGAAGAAACTGGTGGTCGTTGCAGGGCCGACTGCGGTAGGGAAGACGAAGCTGTCTGTCGCCCTCGCAAAAAAGATCGGGGGCGAGATCATTTCCGCGGATTCCATGCAGGTCTACCGCGGAATGGACATCGGCTCTGCGAAGATCAGGCCTGAGGAGATGGACGGGGTCAGGCATCATCTCATCGATGTGCTGGATCCTTCTGAACCCTTTGACGTGGTCAGGTTCCAGTCGCTGGCAAAGCAGGCCATGACGGAGATCATATCGCGCGGGAAGATCCCGATCCTGGCAGGCGGGACCGGCTTCTATATCCAGTCCGTGGTATATGACATTGATTTTACCGAAAATGACGCAGATCCGTCTTTCCGAAGAATGCTTGCAGGCTGTAAGGATCCTGCATATCTCCATGCGATGCTGGAAAAGGCGGATCCGGAAGCAGCGAAAGCTATCCATCCCAATAATATCCGCCGTACGATCCGGGCCCTGGAATTCTATCAGAAGACCGGAAGCAGGATTTCCGAGCATAACCAAAGAGAGCGTGAGAAAACGTCTCCATACAGGCTGTGTTACTTTGTGCTGACGCAGGAACGCAGTCGGGTTTACGAAAAGATCAACCGGCGCGTGGATGACATGCTGTCTGACGGCCTTGTGGATGAGGTCCGGCATCTGAAGGAGCAGGGACTAACACCGGAAATGACTTCCATGAAGGGACTGGGGTATGCTGAAATGCTCCGCTTCCTTTCGGGGGAGATTCCCTATGACGAGGCGGTGCGCCTGATCAAGCAAAATACCAGACATTTTGCCAAACGCCAGCTCACCTGGTTTCGCCGGGAAAAGGATGTCGTCTGGATTAACCTGGATGCGTATGGTTCAGACGAGGAGAAGATCCTTCGGGAGATGCTGCGGATCCTGAGTGAAAAAGGGATAGTTGTAACTAGTAATAGTTGAGGAGAAACAGTTTACCGATGAGCCAACAGTTTGAAGCGAAGCGTGATACTCTGAGAAGTAAGATGTCAGTGAGGAATTACTATGCGCACATGGGGATCTCTCCAGCGCTTTGGGAGCTGGCGGACAAGGTTCTGAAGAACCTGAGGGAGCGGTTTGAAGCGATCGATGAGATTGCCCAGGTGAACCAGCTGAAGGTGCTGCATGCCATGCAGAAAAACCGGATCAGTGCCGAGCATTTCAACGGATCGACCGGTTACGGCTACAATGATGCGGGCAGGGATGACCTGGAGAAGGTCTATGCAGATGTGTTCCACACGGAGGATGCACTGGTCCGTTCGCAGATCACCTGCGGAACCCATGCGCTCAGCCTTGCGCTGGCAGCGAATCTGCGGCCAGGGGATGAGATGGTTTCCGTCAGCGGCAAGCCTTATGATACACTCGAGGAGGTCATCGGGATCCGTCCCTCCAGGGGAAGCCTTGCGGAATACGGGATCACTTACCGGCAGGTGGAACTGAAGGAAGACGGGAGCTTCGACTTTGATGCGATCCGAAGCTCCCTTGGCCCGAAGACACGCATTGCCGCGATCCAACGCTCAAAGGGGTATCTTACTCGCCCGTCTCTTTCGGTGGATGAGATCGGAGAAGTGATCCATATGATCAAAACGATCCGCCCGGATATCATCGTGATGGTGGATAACTGCTATGGGGAATTCGTGGATACGGTGGAGCCATCGGACTATGGGGCGGACATGACCGTCGGCTCTTTGATCAAGAATCCCGGCGGGGGTCTTGCCCCGATGGGAGGATATATTGCAGGGACAAGGGAATGCGTGGAAAACTGCGCAGTCCGCCTGACCTCCCCCGGACTTGGCCGGGAAGTCGGCGCCAGCCTGCAGATAAACCGTTCTTTCTATCAGGGGCTGTTCCTTGCTCCGACTGTCACGGCAGGGGCACTGAAGGGCGCGATCTTTGCGGCAGCATTGTTTGAACGGTTCGGCTATCACTGTATTCCGGACGCAAGATCCCCCAGGAACGATATCATCCAGGCAATCGAATTCAAAACCCCGCAGGGATTGAGGGCATTCTGTGAAGGAATCCAGGCTGCGGCACCGGTGGATTCCTACGTCACCCCGGAGCCATGGGCAATGCCGGGATATGACAGCGATGTCATCATGGCAGCAGGCGCGTTCATCCAGGGATCCTCTATCGAGCTTTCCGCAGACGGACCGCTCCATGAACCATATGCCGCTTATTTCCAGGGCGGCCTGACCTGGGAGCATGCCAGATTCGGAATCCTGAAAGCAGCACAAAGGCTTGCGGACAAGGGGATCATCCAGATTGGAAGGGAATAAATGTGGAATATCGTGCTGTATGAGCCGGAAAAACCGGCAAACACCGGCAACATCGGCCGCACCTGCGTTGCAGTCGGGGCAAGGCTTCACCTGATCGAGCCGATCTCGTTCAGCCTTTCGGACAGCCACCTGAAACGTGCAGGCATGTACCACTGGAAAATGCTCGATGTGGTGCGGTATGCGGATTTTGATGATTTTCTCAGGCAAAATCCCGGTGCTGTGATCTACCCCGTTGAGACAGGCGGCAGGACACGCTGCGATGAAATGCGCTACCGTCCAGACAGCTTCCTCCTTTTCGGCAAAGAAAGCACCGGAATTCCGCAGGAGATCCTGGACCGGTATCCGGACACGAGTGTGCGCATTCCCATGAAGGAGGGCGTCATCTCCATGAACCTGAGTGACTGCGTTTCCATTGTTCTCTATGAAGCTCTCAGGCAGGAAGGCTTCGCGGGCCTGAGCTGATCCTCTGACCTGCAATGATATTGTTCACTGTCCGGCCGTTTAAACCATGGCCTAACCAGCCAGACAGTGAATGGTAACTATGCAGCCTTTTTAGAATGCATATGTTATGGCTGCGCTTGCCTTCCATACGGAAAACCTGTATAATCATAACTGCATCTGGTTTTAAAAACTACGTTCAGAAACCACAGTATATGCATTACAGGGAGGCAGGCATCTTATGAGACTGATGGATCGGATCAAAGAACCTGGGAGCGCAATCACTCATTTTATCGGACTGGTACTGACGGTGGCTGCGGCACTGCCTTTGCTTGCCAAATCAGCCGGCCGTGAAGGCAATACAACACTCATGTGCATGCTCGTTTTTGTCCTGAGCATGATGATTCTGTACGGGGCATCTACGACTTACCATACCTTTGATATCAGCCAGAAGGTAAACCGGATCCTTCAGAAGATCGATCACAGCGCGATCTCCCTGCTCATTGCGGGAACCTATACGCCGGTATGTGTTCTTGTCCTGAAGCAGCCGACCGGAAGGAACCTTTGCATACTGGTATGGAGCATTGCGATTGCGGGTATCCTGATCAAGTTATTCTGGATCACATGCCCCAAATGGTTTTCCTCCGTACTCTATATCGGCATGGGGTGGGCCTGCGTCACGGCATTCCCATCATTGCTTTCGGACCTCAACCGTACTGCGTTTTACTGGTTTTTGGCCGGAGGGATTCTGTATACAGTCGGCGGCGTGATCTATGCGCTGAAGCTTCCCGCCTTCAATGCAAGGCATAAGAACTTCGGAACGCATGAGATCTTCCATCTGTTTGTGATGGGAGGGAGCATATGTCATTTTATTGCCATGTATTTCTATATTGCCTGAGGAAGACATGAAAGGAGCAGGAAAATGAAGCAGGTGATCGTGATCGGAGGTGGGCCGTCCGGAATGATGGCAGCGATCGCATCCGCACGAAACGGTGCGCAGACGACGTTGCTTGAGGCGGGACAAAGGCCTGGCAGAAAGCTTCTTCTGACCGGAAACGGACGGTGCAATCTGACAAACCTGAATCCGTTGATCCAGTCCGTGTACAGTTCCTCGGACTGGGATGGCTCCAGGCAGCTCGTGGAAGCTGTGTTCTCGCAGTTTTCGGTGAAAGATACACTTTCGTTTTTTCAGGATGCAGGGCTTCTGACAACGGTAGAGCATGAGAGTTATGTATACCCTGCAACGGGACAATCGGCCAGTGTGCTGGAGATTCTTCTGCGTACCCTGGATTCCCTGAACGTTAAGCTGAAGTACAATGAAGAAGTGGTCGCTGTCGAGAGGAATGAAGATGGCATCCAGGAGGATGGAATCAGCTGTGCCTGGCGCGTCAGGACAAAAACCTGGAGTTATCCTGCGGACAGTGTTGTTTTGTGCTGCGGTTCCAGAGCGGTTCCTTCTACGGGATCGAACGGAAGCGGATATGAGCTTGCACGAATGCTGGGAATCGATGTGACGGACATATTGCCGGGCCTGACTGCTGTCACCTGCAAGCTTCCGGAACCGGACGCAAAAGCGTATGTTCCGGGATCCAGGAAGAAGGGCATTGACAAACTGGCCCAGGCTTCCGGCACGCCGGCAGATGTTCTTATAGCAGCCTCCGGAACAAGAACCACAGCGCTGGTGACGGTTCTTGCCGATGGACGTGTCATCGCATCAGAGAAAGGCCAGGTACAGTTCACACAGCATGACCTTTCGGGTGTGGTTGTCTTCAATCTGAGCCGGGCGGTGGTGCGTGCTCTTCATGACGGATGCAGCGTGACACTCAGCCTTGACCTTCTTCCGGATGTTCCGGCCTTGGAATTGGAAAAGATGATCCGTAATCTTCTGGACCGGTTCAGCGGCATCGCCCCTGAAAAGCTATTAGCTGGTTTTGTTCCGTCCAGGCTGATTGGCGCAGTGATTGCGTCCCGGGAACAGTCAGGCAAAAGCCTTGCCGAAGCCATGAAGGATTTCCGGCTGAAGGCAGTACGGCTGAGGGACTTTGACAGTGCGCAGATCTGCGTCGGAGGAGTGAAGCTCTCAGAGATTGATCCGCAGACATTGGAATGCCGGTCAGAGGATCTGAAGGGCATATACCTGGCCGGGGAGCTGATCGATGTGGACGGCCCATGTGGTGGGTATAATCTTCAGTGGGCATGGTCAAGCGGCTATGTGGCAGGGATGCATGCCTCCTAAAAAACAGGCGGTGCAAAAGTCCGGATTGAGTAAGGCGGGAACACTCCGGTTCGAACAGAGTCGGAAAATTACAGCAGGTT
>CAMJIC010000095.1 GCA_946405675.1 uncultured Clostridia bacterium | reverse complement strand
GCAGGTTCACAAGCGTCGGCTTCTGTTCCAGAATCCCATCCTTGTATCCCCTGGCGACGGCATCCACAACCGTCTTCTGGTAGGTATGCCCCTTTCCGATGTACATATCATCCCTGATTCCGATGACATCCGCCATGAAGGAAACCATGTTCGCGGTTTCCCGCACCGTTTCGCCATGGGCGATCTGGCTCTTCTTCTCATCCAGGTCCTGAACCGCAAGGCCCAGCAGGTTGCATGCCGAGGCAAACGAAAACCTGGTTCTTGTGGAATTGTCACGGAAAATGGAGATTCCAAGCCCCGAATCAAAGATCCTGGTCGAAATATTCTGCTCCCTCAGATGCCTGAGGGCATCCGCCACGGTAAATACTGCCATGATCTCGTCATCTGTCTTGTCCCAGGTGAAGAAGAAATCATTCTCATACATGTCACCAAACTTCAGCGTATTCAACTTGTCGATGAATGCCTGTAATCCTTTGTCCATCTTTTATCCTCTCTCTCTTGTAAGGAGCTGTTCAGAACGTGTTCTGAACAGTTACTCTCTCTTTACAGAATCTCATTATCTGTCTTTCCTGCCCGGAAAACAGTCACATCATCCGTCTTCTCTTCTGTTACATAAAGCGGGATTGCCGCAGTCAGGACTGCGCACACACGCACCAGATCCTGCTTCCATGTGATCTCATTGGGCGCATGGGCCTGGCTCTCCGCGCCCGGTCCAAAGCCGACGCAGGGAATCCCGTAGCGTCCCTGGATCGCAACGCCATTCGTCGAGAAAGTCCACTTATCAATCAGCGGGCGGTCGCGCAGTTCCTTCTGGCTCTCCGGCCCCATCCTGTGGTCTCCGTACAACGCCTTATGCGCATCTACCAGGCACTTGACATGGGCCGCGTTTTCTTTGTTGATCCAGGTGGGGAAATAAGCCTCCGTCTCGTAGACCTCACCCGTCCATGCCGGCCGGGCATACATGTACATGGAAACCTTCACATCCTCCCCATACTTCTTCACGGAGGGAAGTTCCTCTATCTCCTTCAGGCAGCTGTCCCAGGTCTCTCCTGCCGTCATGCGGCGGTCGATGGAGATCGCGCAGGAATCCGCCACAGCGCAGCGGCTCGGAGAAGTGTAAAAGATCTGGGAGACCGTGCAGGTGCCGCGGCCCAGGAACCTGGCGTCCTCATAGTGCTCCGGGTTATACTTCGGATCCAGCATCTTTACCAGTCCTTTGATCTGGGTGGAATCACTACAGCCGTTGTTGTTCAGCGCACGGACATCATTGATGATATCCGCCATCTTATAGATCGCATTGTCCCCGCGCTCCGGCGCGCTTCCATGGCAGGAAACGCCGTGTACGTCCACGCGGATCTCCATGCGCCCCCTGTGACCCCTGTAAATGCCGCCGTCCGTCGGTTCCGTGGAAATGACAAACTCCGGGCGGATCTTGTCCTTGTTGACAATATACTGCCAGCACAGGCCGTCACAGTCCTCCTCCATGACAGAGCCGACCACCATGACCTTGTATCCCTCAGGAATCAGATCCATCTCCTTCATGATCTTCACGGCATATACAGCCGAGGCCGTCCCGCCTTCCTGGTCGGAACCTCCCCTTCCGTAGATGACATCCTCATCCTCCCAGCCTTCATAGGGATCCTGCGTCCAGTTGTCACGGTTTCCGATCCCCACCGTATCAATATGCCCGTCAATGGCAATGATCTTCTTGTCATCACCGATATCGCCGTTCTTGCCGGCCCATCCGATTACATTCCCCAGACCGTCGATTTCGACTTTATCGAAGCCGACCTTTTCCATCTCAGCCTTGATGCACATGACAACGTCCTTTTCCTCGCAGCTCTCACTTGGATGAGAGATCATGGCGCGCAGGAAAGCGGACATCTCCTTCTTATATCCTTCTGCAGCTTCTCTGATCTTACCGTAATCCAGATCCATCATTCGGTCTCCTCCCTGAAAATGACAGTAATTCATTTTACCTGACTTTTTTTTTGCTTCCACTATAGCAGTTTGTTCAGACTTGTCAAGGTCGGTAGAAAGTATGATCCATCGGCAGCTTCCTGCGAAGCTTGTGATCTTTGGCGTAATAGGCACCTGCGATGGCCGGAGCGGCAGGGATCGTGGTGATCTCCCCGATTCCTTTGCTGCCGTAGGATACGCCCATCAGTTCCTCCTTCTCCACCAGGATCGCCTTGATCTTCGGGATCTGCGGGGCACGGAGCAGCCCCAGTGTCCCGAATTTCCCCTTGGGGCGGCACTCATCCAGCGGGAAATGCTCCGTGCACGCATAACCCATCCCCATCAGGATCCCGCCTTCGATCTGCCCCTGGATCGCGATGGGATTGACCACCTTTCCGGCATCATAGGCCGAATAGATCTCTTCGACCCTTCCGTCGTCATCCAGGACGGCGCAGCATGCCGCGTATGCATAGGCGATATGGCTCTTGGGATACGGGACGTCAGCCCCCAAAGGATCGGTGGGTTCAAAATAGCGGTAGGAAAAGCGCATGCCCTCCAGGAAGCCCAGCACACGATCCAGGTCTTTGACCGGACATCCGCTGATCCTGGTCTGGGAACCACGCCTGCCATAGGTTCCCTGGTCAATGCCGGAGCCCTGGCCGGATATGCTCCCATCCTCCGCGATCTTCATGTTCAGGCTGACAAAGGGGCCTTTCAAGGTGCCGGGCGCATACTGCGTTCCGTTGCCATAGGATACGGTATCCTCCGGGCTGATCCTGGGATGCAGGCATGCCTCGCTGCCTTTCAGGAGCGACAGGATCTCATTCTGAACCTCCTTGAGCTGATCCGGATCTTTGTACGAAATGCCCTCGCCATAGCCGCTCTCCATCCGATCCAGGACGATCTGTGCGGCAGTCATGGCATCCCGCAGCAAAAAGGCTGCGCCGCGGACCGCTTCTCCGGTAACCAGGGTCTGCCGCGAGCCGGAAGTCATTCCGGAATCCGGCGCATTTTCCGTGTTGCAGATTCCCATCAGGAGCCTTCCCTTCGGAAGGCCGGTCGCCTGCGCCGTATCCTGGCAAAATACGGTATAGCCGCCCTGTCCGATGTCCGACGCGCAGGTATAGATCACGACCGTCCCGTTTTTTACAACAAGCCGTGCATTCCCGTCATCCGGAAGGCCGACGCCCACCCCCGCGTTTTTCATGGCACAGGCAATCCCCGCCCTGCCAGGGTTCTGTTCGTAATATGGACGGACGGCGAGAAGCGCCTCCTTCAACGCGGTGGAAACATCCGCGATCTGTCCGTTCGGCAGCACCTTCCCGGGTTCAATGGCATTCCGGTAGCGGATCTCCCAGGGGGAAATCCCCACTTTTTCAGCCAGAAGATTCAGCACCGATTCCACCGCGAATTCTGTCTGGCACACCCCAAACCCGCGGAAAGCGCCGGCAGGGGGGTTATTGGTATAATAGCCGTACCCGCGGATGTCGGTATTCTGGTAACAGTAGGGACCTACCGCATGGGTACAGGCTCTCTCCAGCACAGGGCCGCACAAAGAGGCATAGGCACCTGTGTCAAAGGTAAATTCACAGTCGATTGCCTGCAGGATCCCGTTTTCATCGCAGCCAAGGGTAAACGTGCCCTTCATGGCGTGCCGCTTGGGATGGAATTCGATGGATTCCTGGCGGGAAAGCTTCATCTTGACAGGCCGGCGGAAGATCCACGCGGCAAGAGCGGACAGATGCTGGACGGACACATCCTCTTTCCCGCCGAACCCGCCGCCGATCAGCTGGTTTTCCACCACGACCCTGTCTTCCTCCCAGCCCAGCATATGAGCCGTCTCCTTCCGGGTCGCGTAGGCTCCCTGGTCCGTTGACAGGATCTTGATGCCGCTTTTGTAAGGAAAGGACACCGCGCACTCCGGCTCCAGAAAAGCATGCTCAGTAAATGGCGTTTCAAACTGCTCTGTCACCACATATTTCGACCTGGCGAGCGCCTCCTTCGGATTCCCTCTGACAATATGCCTGGATTCGCACAGGTTTCCCCCCGGATGCAGCAGGGGCGCATCACTCCTTGCCGCTTCCTCCGGTGTCCTGACGACCGGCAGAATCTCATACTCGATCTCCACCAGCTCTTTGGCCTTCTCCAGAAGATAAGGAGATTCCGCCACCACCAGGCAGATGGCATCGCCGCACATGTGAGTGACTGATCCTTCCTCGATCATCACATCCCAGTCGTAAATGATATGCCCGACCTTGTTGACCGGCACATCCTTCGCAGTCAGGACGCCTAACACGCCCGGAAGGGACTTTGCTTTGGAGGTGTCGATCTTCAGGATCCTGGCTCTCGCATACCTTGAGCGCACAGCGCCGCAGTATGCCATGTCAGGAAGATCCGGATCCACGATGGTACAGAGCGTGCAGCCCGGGTCATCCGCCCTGCAGATGACAGAGCCCGCCTTCAGGTGACGGTCGCTCCCGAAAACAGCGCCGGACAGGGCCAGTGCTGCCTGATCCCCCGCCTGGGAAAACGCCTTCTCCAGTTCCAGCGCCCTTTCGCTGCCTTCCCGGATAAAATACTCCGGCCCGATATCATCCGGATACTTCCCGTATCCCAGGGTCTTTCTCCGCACGTCCACGCGGAATGCAGGACGGCCGACCCCGTAGTCTTCTCCTTCCTCCCGGCTGCGGTCTATCTTCTCTTCGCCCCGGAGAATGGCTCCCGCAAGCCGGATTCCCTCTATAATCTTCTGATAGCCGGTACACCTGCAGATATTTCCCTTGACCGCATCCTTGATCTGATCGTCAGACGGGTCAGGATTGACATCCAGCAAAGCCTTGGCACTCATCACCATGCCCGGAGTACAGAATCCGCACTGCACTGCCCCGCTTGTTCCGAAGGCATAGACGAAAGCCTCTTTTTCCGGAACGCTCAGTCCCTCCACCGTCAGGAGCTTCATTCCCGAGGCTTTCTGCGTCTTGAGGACACAGGACCTGACAGGCTTTCCGTCCGCCAGGATCATACACGCGCCGCAGGCACCCTGGGAGCATCCGTCTTTGACCGAATACAGCTTCAGGTCATCTCTCAGGAAACGGAGCATAGATGCCTTTTTCTCTGTCACAACCTCCTGTCCATTCACTGTAAACCGATAACATTCTCCCATGCCAAGCGACCCTTTCTTTCCATCCTCTGTATGATTCCCGCTTCCTGCGCCTCCCGGAAGCAAAAGCTATGTACGCATCCCAACAAACCCACCGGTGCCGGGCACCGATGGGATCTCGTTCGTTACAAGCCACGCCCCTGCCGGCGCGGCAGCCTCACCTACAGGCCCCATCGCTGGCAGGGGTATGACTTGTTATACCTGTTCTCAGTCTGCAGCTGCAAAGAAGATCAGATCAGCCACGGATCATCCCTGATCACGGCAAGAATGAACTTCCGGAGGGGCTCATATATGCCGCATGCCTCATCAGCCACATCGACAATTTCCGTCTTCGAGGCAAACCTGAGGCATACCTTCGTTCCTTCCAGAACCAGGAATCCGGTATTCTCCGAATTCTCCATATCCTCTTCGCTCCAGAACAGGGTCAGTTTATCCTTGTAGGGCCGTCCTGAATACGGACAGAACACAGCACAGTTTCCGCATTCGTTGCACATTCCATCCACATGGAGGATCTGAGCCTTCTCCAGCCCCGGTACGCTGACCGCCACATTTGCACGGTTCGGACAGACATCGGTGCAAACCTCACACACTGTTGCGCAGCCAAGGCAGCGCTTTTCCGGAAGCGTATCACATGCATCACTCAGTATGCCCTTCTTTGCGAGGCATCTGGAGACCTCATCCGCACCGTTTTCCTTCCCATACTTCTCGAAATTGATTCCTGCGATGGCCGATGCGGCAGCCATTGCGTCAGCGATTCCCTTGACAACGGTTGCAGGCCCTTTCCGGCAGTCCCCGATCACATAAAGGCCGTCCACGCTGGACATGCAGTTTTCATCCGTCACAATGCGTCCCTTTTCATCGAAGGCACACCCTGCAGCTTCCAGCATGCTGTAATCGACGCGTTCGCCTACAGCCGTGATCACACTGTCACAGTCAATCCATGTTTTCTCGCCGGTATCGACCGGGCTTCTTCTTCCTCCCTCATCCGGCTCGCCAAGCTTCATGACGCTGCATTCCAGACGGTGATCCCGGAAGCCGACCGGCGCAAGAAGCTCACGGAAGAGAACCCCGTCCGCCATTGCCTCCCGAAGCTCTTCCTCATCCGCCGGCATATAGCGCTTTGTCCTGCGGTAGACGAGGCTGACCTTCTTCACTCCTTTGACACGCAGCGCGGCTCTGGCCGTATCCATTGCTGTATTGCCGCCGCCGATCACAACCACATGCTCTCCCAGATCCACGGCACTGTCATCATGCTTGACCTTTGCCAGGAATTCCAGTGCATCCAATGCCTCTCCATAGGACAGGGCGCTCTTTCCGGGTTTCCAGGCTCCGGTGGCAACGAGAATATCCGTATACCCATCCTTTCTGAGCGCCTCCAGGTCCGTAACCTCGCAGCCGGTTTTGATGACTGCGCCGAATCTGGTGCACAGCTCCACGTCCCGGTCGATGGCCTCATCCGTAATCCGGAATGCAGGGATCGCCATCCGCACGACGCCGCCGGGCTTGTCTGCTTTTTCAAAGACTGTGACCGCAACGCCCGCCCGTGACAGGAAGGAAGCGGCCGCAAGACCAGCCGGGCCTGCGCCGATGACGGCAGCCTTCTTCCCGGAAACCGTTTCCGGCACGGCTGCAGATTTCAATACAGCTGCCGCCGCATCCTTTGCCGCCTGGAGCTTGACCTCACGGATATGCACGCTTTCCTCATAATGATTGCGCATGCAGCGGTCATAACAGGTGTGAGGGCAGATCGTTCCCGTGATGAAGGGAAGCGCATTCTTCTCCAGGATGATCCTGAGAGCATCCTCGCTCCGGCCCTCCTCCATCGCACGCAGATAAGCCGGGATATCCTGATGGATCGGACAGCTGCTGCTGCAGGGAGCTTCAAAGCAGTCCATCAGAGGAAGGCTCTCTTCCTTCTTCCTGGACGGGAGCGGCTTCACGTTCTTGCGGCTTCTCTCCCTGTCAGGCGCAGCATTGGCAAGAGACACAGCCTTTGCCACATCGACGCCTTCCCATTGCCCGTCCGGAAGATCCATCAGAAGCTCCCCGATCTGATAGAGCCTCAGGTACCCGCCGGGCTTCAGCAGCGTGGTTGCCATGGTGACCGGCCAGACCCCGGCTATGACCAGCTCACGGATGTTGAAGTAATCCGCCCCTCCTGAATACGAGATGCGCAGCTTTCCGTCAAACTGCCGGGCGATCCTGGAAACCAGCTCAATCGTCAGCGGATAGAGGCTGCGGCCCGACATATACATCTCCTCACTCGGAAGCTCTCCTGCCTTCACGTCCACAGGAAAGGTATTGGTCAGCTTGATGCCGACGTCAACCCCAAGGCTGCCGGCAAGCGCGATCAGGCGCTCAAACATGGGCACCGCATCCTCCCACTGCAGGTCAGTCGTAAAATGATGGTCATCAAATGCCACATAATCAAACCCCAGGCCGTTCAGCGTTTTCCTGGCAAAGTCATAGCCCAGCAATGTCGGGTTGCACTTGATATACGTATTCAGATGCTTCTCCTGCATCAGATAGGACGCAATCGCCTCGATCTCCCTGGGCGGACATCCGTGCAGGGTGGATTCCGTGACGGAATTGGAGATCCTGGACGGAATCTTCAGAATATCCTCCTTTGTCACCCTTTTCAGGATCCCCTTCTCCACTGCTTCGAGGGATGCGGCGATGCAGTCCTGGAAGACAGGGTTATCCTTCGCTTCGATCATGTCATCCAGGAACTTCTGGATCTTCTGCGTCTTGATGCCGTCCAGATCATATCCCACGGACATGTTGAATACGACTCCGTCAGGACATCCCAGATCCAGTTCCTTTGCCAGAAGATGGATCAGAACCCATGCCTTGACGTATTCCTCATAAGCCTGCCCCACCTCAAGCTCCGTCGACCATTCACAGTTATAGCACTCATCTCCGGAAGCGATGCACGGCTTCGGCACGCACGCTGCCAGTTCCCTCCCATCCATCTTCTGGACAGTCTTCAGCTCAAACCAGGAGGAGCCTGCCAGATAGGATGCCACCAGATTCTGGGCCAGCTGGGTATTGGGTCCGGCAGCAGGCCCGAATACCGTTTCGATCATGCCATCAAAGATCGGATACTGCTTCCCGCTGCGCTTTAACATCTTTGAAACACCAAAGATGCTCCCGCACCGTTCATATTCCTGCAGGGACCAGTTCAGAAGCTTCCTGTATGGGATCAGTCTCATCAGATCGCTCATTTCAAATCCTCCTCTCAATCACATGCTTTACGTTACAAGCCACACTCCGTCCAGCAGACGCGCCCGCTGGACGGGTGAGGCCTATAACTGCTTTACAGATATTGCTTCGGATCATATTCCCTGTGGTTCAGGTTCCCCCAAAGGCGGCAGGCCTGTTCCATGGTCCAGGCATTGATCTTTTCTTCATCGATATTGACAAACTCTCTGTCACGGTAGAGCACCTTCCCGTTAATGATGGTGGTACGGCAGTTCTTTCCCATCAGACCAAAGATCATATGTCCGCCAAGATTGTTCTCATCGATGGGCGTGAATGGCTTATAATCCATCACGATCACATCCGCCGCCGCGCCTTCCTTCAGGATCCCCACCGGCTTTTTGAAATACCTGGCGCAGATCCTCCGGTTATTTTCCAGAAGCAGCTGCAGCGACTCACCGAACGCCACATTCGGCAGCTGGGCGTTGTGCCTTTGAATGATCAGGAAGACCTTCAAAGATTCCAGCATGTCATGCGTATAAGCATCCGTTCCCATGCCGACCGTGATCCCCTTTTTCAGCATCTGAAGGACAGGAGCGCATCCCACCGCATTCCCCATGTTGGACTCCGGATTGTTCACCGCCATGGTGTCGGTTTCCCTGATCATGTCCATCTCGGAAGCGTTCAGATGGATGCAATGCCCGAGCAATGTCTTCGGCCCCAGGATCTGATTATTCAGAAGGCGCTCCACCGGACGGCACCC
>CAMJIC010000094.1 GCA_946405675.1 uncultured Clostridia bacterium | reverse complement strand
CGGCAAGCCGATGTATGTCTATATGAAGATCATGCGGATGCAGCCATCCAGCGACCATCTGATTATTGGGATCAGTGTTGTGGACCGTCAGATGAAGGCGCAGGTGAAGGAAGAGCGGATCCGGCAGGAGGAAGCGGCATATACCAGAGTGATGGCATTGTCCGGGGATTATCTGAGCCTGTATACCATTGAACCTGAGACCGGGAGATATTATGAGTACAGTACCTCGGATGAGTATGAAAGACTGGGGCTTGCAAAGACAGGGGATGATTTCTTCCGCCAGGGGATTATTGACGCGAAAAAGACGGTTTTTGCCGAAGATCTGCCGCAATACCTGAGTGCATTTACCAGGGATAACGTGCTGGATCAGATCCGCGGAGGAAAGATGTTCCAGCTGAATTACCGGCTGGTGATCGATGGAAGCCCGAAGCGCGTGACGCTTAAGATCGTTTCCGTCCATGAGAAGGGCGGAGAGAAGCTGATCGCCGGCATTCGTGCCTGGAGAGAGAGAGGCGTATGACAAGACTGATCGAGATCCTTCAGACGATCCTTCCGGTGGTGATCATGCTGGGGATCGGCATGATCTGCCGGAGCAGAAAGATCATTTCCCGGGAAGGGATCGGGGCGCTTAAGAGCGTGGTGGTCAACATCGCGCTTCCCGCGGTGCTTCTGGGTGCTTTTGCGACGACGAAGTATACCTTCATGGATGTCGTGATCCCGCTGATGATGTTCGGCATCTGCGTGGCCGCGTGGGCATTGGGGAAATGCGCTGCCCGCCTGTTTCATCTGACATCCCGCTTTGTCCCCTTCCTGACCACAGGCTTCGAGGCCGGGATGCTTGGGTACGCCCTGTTCAACATGCTCTATGGCAGTGACAGGGTTGCGGACTTTGCCAGGATCGATCTGGGCCAGGTATTGTTCGTCTTTACCCTGTATAAGATCCTGCTGGGCCTGTCCGGGAATGAGGCGGCAGGTGCCGTTGGCAAGCCGGCAGGTCCGGTCGGCAAGATGCCGGATTCCGCCAGGAATCCCTCTTTGGCAGCACTCCTTAGGGAGATGCTTCTTTCACCGATCATCATCGCCATAGCAGCGGGTGTATTGCTGGGAGCAACAGGTATCTATCAGGCGATGGCATCCTCCGGGATCAGCCGGATCTTTGACGCATGCACGGATTTCGTCTCCGCTCCGACCAGCGCCATCATCCTGCTGACCATCGGCTATGACCTTGTTCTGGGGGATATTCCATGGGTCTCGACCCTGAAGGTCGTAGCTGTACGTTTCGTGATCATGATGATCCTCCGCACGTGCCTGATCGCAATCCTTCACCTGATCTGGCCCGGCGCCGCGCTGGATGCCGCCATCAACGTTATGTTCCTCCTTCCCCCGCCATTCGTGCTCCCCGTCTTCGCAGACGACGCAGACCAAAGGGTCTATGTCTCATCAGCCCTGTCGGTCTCCACACTCGTCTCCATAGCGGGATTCGCAGTCCTGGCGGTGATAGGGGTGTGACGTTACAAGTCGCTGCCCCATCAGCGGGCTGGCTTACGTGTGGCCGGGCAGGCTATGGATTGCACGAGGAGGGCATCCGCAGCGTCGGTTCTTAGCGAATGCAAGCCAAAGGCGCAGCATGAGCTTAGAACCGCTACGCGAGGGCGCTGCGTGCCAGTGACACGCGTTTAGCGCCGACCGAGGCGGAAGCCGAGAACATAAGCGAGAGCGGCCCTCCGACGCAATCCATAGCCTGACCAGCCGGGCAGTGGACAGTTACGCTGGCGGCGAACTTTCGCCTGCAAAGACTTGACTCACTAACGCAAAAGAATATAATGAGAAACATGCAACGCCCCAGGTGACTTCGTCCCTCGGGATCTGCGGAAGGGTTCCCCCGGCAGATTCCGGCCTCGGGGCGGTTTTTCATTATTCAGATGGGAGAGTGAGTTTTCAGCATGAAAGTGACCGGCTTAAAGCAGACAACAGAGCAGAAGGCGCAAGAGGAGAAAACAGAGCAGAAGGCGCAAGAGGAGAAAACAGAGCAGAAAGAGCAGGGAGCGAAACAAGGGCAGGTCCGGACGCAGGATCCGATGAAGATGGTTGCGACCGGGATCGTGAATGCGCGGTTTGTAATCATTGCGCTGTTCGCCCTTGCCTGCGTATACTGTGCCCTGTCCGTCGGAAAGGTCAGGGTCAACAATGACCTGACTGCATTCCTGCCCGATACCACGGAGACCCGCAGAGGCCTTACGATCATGGAGGATGAGTTCCTGACCTACGGGACGGCGGATGTCATGATCTCGAATGTTACCTACGACATCGCAAAGAGGCTGGCGGATGAGATCAAAAGGTATGAACACGTCGCCAGCGTGGACTTTGATGATTCACCGGCACATTTCATCGACTCTTCCGCGCTGCTGTCCATCTCCTTTGACGGGGAAGCGGATGATCCCCGGATCGAGGCGGAGATGGATCATATCAAGGACCGGCTGAAGGAGTACGATATCTACGTCTCATCCCAGATCGGATATGACTTCTCGGCGGAGCTGGCCAAGGAAATGGTCGGGGTTCTCCTGATCGCGGCGATCGTCATTGTCGCAGTCCTGCTCTTCACTTCCAGAAGCTACTTTGAAGTAGTGATCTTCGGGATCGTATTCGCGGCAGCGGCCCTTCTGAATATGGGCACCAATTATTGGCTGGGAGAGATCTCTTCCATCACCAATTCCATCGCGGTCATCCTTCAGCTCGTCCTGGCGATTGACTACGCGATCATTTTCATTCACCGCTATCAGGATGAGGTGGAAAAGGATCCCCGGGTGAAGGTGGTGCTGATCGAAGCGCTTTCCAAGGCGATCCTGGAGATCTCATCGTCTTCCCTGACCACGATCTCCGGACTGATCGCGCTGACCATGATGCAGTTCCGGCTGGGCTATGACATGGGAATCGTCCTGACAAAGGGCATCATCTGCAGCCTGATCACGGTGTTTTTGCTGATGCCCGGACTGATCATGCTGTTCCCCAGACAGCTGAAGAGGACATCTCACAAGAACCTGATCCCGAGCATCCGGCCCTGGGGCAGATTTCTGACAAAGGGGAAGTACTGCTTTGTCTGGATCTTTCTTGTGATTCTTCCGTTTACGATCTATTATTCCAAACAGACGGAGTATGCGTTTTCCGATACATCGATCACGGAGATCGTTTATTCCCCGAGCAGGGAGGCGATGCACCGGATCCGGGACACCTTTGCGGATTCCAACGTGATCGCCGTGATCGTGCCCTCCGGCGCATATGAAAATGAAAAGAAGATCCTGAGCGCAGTTTCGAGGATGGATCATGTGAGGACTGCGACAGGACTTGCGAATATAGAAGTGGAAGAGGGGCATGTCCTGACGGATCCATATACACCGCAGATGTTCGCGGAGCTTCTTGACCTGGATTATGAGACAGCGCTCCTTCTGTTTGAAGGCTATGGGATCAAGCATGAGGAGTATCAGGTCTTCTTCGGGAATCCGGATGAGTACCGGGTGATCCTGCTGGATATGTTCGAGTACCTGTTTGAGAAGATCGATCAGGGAATGGTGAACCTGGATGCGGACAAGGCAAAGCAGATCCAGGATCTGCGGGAAGAACTGAGACGGGGTACCCTGCAGCTTCGGGGCAAGGAGTATGACCGCCTGATCTTCAATGCGGATGTCCCGGTGGAGGGTGATGTCAGTATCGCGCTGACGGACGCGATTCGCTCTGAGTCAGAGAAGTATTATGGTGAGGGCAATGTGCTGGTTGTGGGCGAGATCACGAGCGCCCGGGATCTGGCGGCATCCTACACGGGGGATTCAAAGAAGATCGCGATTTTGACGATCGCCTTTATCTTCGTGATCCTGCTGTTCACATTCCGTACCGTGGCGGGCGCGGCCCTGCTTGCATTTGTGATTCAGGGGAGCATCTGGATCAACTTTACCTTCCCGTACTTCCAGCATCTGGTCGCTTCCTTTGTCACGGACATGATCGTTTCGGCGATCCAGATGGGCGCGACCATCGACTACGCAATCGTGATCATGAACCGGTATCAGACGCTGAAGAAGGAGACCGGTAAGCGGGAGGCAATGATCGCCGCGGTTGATGAAGGGTTCGCGACAGTCATCACCTCCGGCTCCATCCTGACGATGGCCGGATTCATGATCGGCCTGAGGGTCAGTGATGTCTATGTCAGCCATATCGGGCTTGCGGTGGGCCGGGGCGCTGCGGTCTCCGTCGTGCTGGTCATGACAGTCCTGCCGCAGTTTATCCTGCTGTGCGACTGGATCATCGATAAGACATCCTTTACCCTGCATATGCCGCAGGAAGAGGGGGAAGGGACACTGCCTCATGAAGATGCGAAGCTCCTTCCGGGCAGGATAACGGCATCCGGTGAGGAGGAAATGTCCCCTCCAGAGGCTGCGGCATCTCCGTCGGCGGAGGACGGGAAGGAACCTTCTGACAGACAGGATAAAGCGGAAGGGGAAGAAAAATGAGATACAATGATAAGTATATGTTCAGAAAAATGATTTCTTTCGCGGTCACCGCATCCCTGACCTGCGGCACACTGATGCCGCAGACGGCATTTGCAGGGGAAATGGATGGCGCGGCTTTGTTCGAGACGGAGCGGGTGATCGACTTTGGGGCTGTGCCTGAAGCGGACGCGATCCCGCCGGTGAAGGATGCTTCGACTGTGGAGGATGCGGTGCGTACGATGGATGGTGCCGCGTCTGAAGCGGACGAAGTCCCGCAGAAAGATCAGGATCCGCCTGCGGAGCCAGAAGGGGCATCTGGGAAGGAAAACCTGCCCGCGGATACAGACGAGGCCTCGGATGAGGGGGACCTTCCCGGGATTGAGGCACAGAAAACGAGAGAACAGAAAAAACGAGAAAAAGTCCTGATCTCCGGTGCCAAAGACCTGGAAGCACTGGCGCAAAGATGCAGCGTTGACCGGAATTCGGAGAACCTGGAGGTGGTTCTGACCTCCGACATCAATCTGGCAGGAAAGAAGACCGTGCCGATCCCGTATTTCTCGGGAATCTTTGACGGACAGGGGCATACGTTGAAGGGTGCCGTGATCCGGTCGGAAGGGTCGTGCCTGGGAGTGTTCCGGTATATCGGCAAGGGTGCTGTGGTACGGAACCTGAATGTGGAAGGGCGCAATGAACCGGGCGGGAGCGCTTCCTCCATCGGCGGGATCGCCGGAAGCAATGAAGGCATCATCCTGAACTGCAGCTATAAGGGGAACATTTCCGCTCAGGAAAATGGCGGCGGAATCGCGGGAGTCAATGCGGAATCAGGATTGATCTCGGGCTGCAGGTTTGAAGGAAAGGTCTCGTCCCAGCACAGGGCAGGAGGGATCTGCGGACAGAACCAGGGCAGCGTCCTGGGATGTACGAATGAAGGCCGGATCAATACAGAATACATTGAGACGGATGCGCAGACCAGAAGTAGTATCGCCCAGAGCCTGTCCAACCCATCCTCCTTTGACATCTCTTCCGTGAGTGCGGAAGACTTTGTGGATATTATGGATATCGGCGGAATCTGCGGTTATTCTGAGGGACTGATCTCGGAGTGCAGGAATACGGGTGCCGTTGGCTATGCGCATACCGGTTATAATACTGGCGGGATCTGCGGGCGCTCCAGCGGATTTACCGTTGCGTGCACCAATGAGGGAGACGTGAGCGGGCGCAAGGACATCGGCGGGATCCTGGGCCAGCTGGAGCCGGAAAGCATCTGGGAATATTCCCAGAGCCGAGTGCAGGAGCTGAAGGATGAATTGATTACGCTGAATGCCCTGATTGATCAGCTGGCATACGACGTGTCCGGCTCCACTGATGCGGTGAAAGACAAGGTAGGATCGGCCAGCACATTTGCGCAGGATACGATCAGTGACCTTCAGGATATCACCGACGACGTGGGCAATGACGTGGAAACAACCTCCGCTGCCATTTCTTCCCTGATGGGACAGCTTCAGCAGGCAGTCAATGAGCAGGATGCCCAGGCGCTTCAGGATGCCCTGGGACAGCTTGCGCAGCTTGTGGCCGAGGCTGATCCTTTCCGGACGCCGATTTCGGTATCGGTAAAGGGGGATACACAGTCAGACTTGAATTCCGTGCTGAACGCGCGGGAGGGAGAATGGTGGAAAAAGCTGGATGAATATTTGAACAGCAGGCAGGAAAGGATCGGGCAGGGGACGACGGGAAGCTGGAGCCTTCCTTCCGGAGAGGGGGCGCTCAGCCTTCCGGACAGCCTTCCGGATCCTGCTTCGGCGGGGGCTCTGGTTTCTGACATTGCTGACGGGGTACAGGATATCACGGATGATATCGTCCGGAACGCTGATTCAGACACAGATGCTGCGGGAAATGGTTCTGTGCCGGTGGATATTGCTGCCCCGGAAAATGGTTCTGTGCCGGTGGACATTGTTGCCCCCGGCACAGACCAGGGGAGTGTAGTTGAGGATCTCATCACCCCGGCGCAGTCGGCGGTATCCGACATCCGCTCCGGCCAGGAGATCATATCGGATGAGGCATCAGACAATGCCCGGCAGGAGCAGGCCGATTCCTCCCTTGCTGCGCCAGAGGACGATATTCAGTCCCCGATGCTGACAGGCGTGATCGATGGCGGACGCGGAGAGGATGGCGTGTTTGCGGCAGACGTGGCAGCAGTGGATGAGAACTTTTCAGACGGAATGTTCGAGGATGTATCCGGCAGTCCGTCTGTTTCAGACGGCGGAAATGAAGACGATATCGTCGCCCCTGACACAGGGAGCATGGATGCGGTCGCCCAGGAAGGCGCGGTGGTCTCAGATGGAGGTGTGATTTCTGACCCTGCTGTGGATGCGGGGGCGGTTCCTGTCCCTGAGGAAAGTATCCTGACCGGATCCGGAATGGATGACGAGGAAGGTCTGATCGTGGAAGAGCCTTCCGGAACCAATATCGTGGATTACCAGTCTGATCTTTCGCACAGCACGCAGGCGGGGGACCTGTATTCCTCGGATCGCTCAAGGAATTCCAATGTGAAAGTGGATGTGGATACGGATTTTCCGGATACGGCCCAGCTGCGCGCGCTGCTTCAGGCGATCCTTGCGGACAGCGCGGATCTTCTGGATCCCGCCGCCCTTGCCAACGCGCAGCAGATCCTGGCGGACCTTCAGATCGATGCGCCGGACACAGAGTCCTTCTACCGCAATTTCCAGTCACTTGCCGGCGCTATCGTGCCGATCGCCAACGAAGCCAGTTCCATGACAGGCAAGGCGGCTGCGGACATCGACGCGATCACAGACCAGATGGATCTTGTGACAGGGACATTCTTTGATCTGACGGAGAGCATTTCGGCGGATGACCTGGATGAGCGGTACCAGCAGATGGATGTATCTGAGCTGGATCCTTACCAGAGTGACGCCTCATCCATTGAGCGGTGCAGTAATACCGGCCAGGTCAGCGGCGATACCAATGTCGGCGGCGTGTGCGGGTGCATCGGCTTTGAGAATAAGATCGACGCGGAAGGTGTGCTGGATGTCTCGGATTACCTTCTGAAGGATGCCAGGTACACGGTTTTTGCGGCGCAGCGGCAGTGCCGGAATGCAGGAGCGGTTACGGCGAAAAAAGAGGCTGCGGGCGGGATCTGTGCGTTCATGGAGTTTGGTATTGTCACAGACAGCGTGAATACCGGAGCGATCCAGACGCAGGAGGGCAATTACTGCGGCGGGATCAGCGGAGATTCCAGGGGTACCATCACGGACAGCTGTGCGGGAAGTCTTCTTTCCGGAAATGCATATGTGGGCGGCATCGCCGGAAACGGGACGAACATCCGCAATTGCATTTCCTACAGTTATATCGGTAAGGGTACGGAATACCTGGGCGCGATCGCAGGGAAAGCGGAAGGAAAGGTTTCCGGCTGCGAGTATGTGGACTATGGCATCGGCGGTGTGGACAACATCGGGTATGCCGGCGTCGCCCAGCCGGTACAGCCGGATGCCCCGGCTCCGGCTGTTCAGGCAGAAAGCGATGCGAATGTGCTGCCCCGGGAAAGTGAGGCAGCGGATGTCGCAGAAGCTTCTTCGAAGGATGGCCAGACAGCGGATACTGCAGAGGCTTCTTTCAATAAAGGCCAGGCAGAACGAATTGATGAGACTATTTGGGAACAGGCAGGAGCGATGGAGAACTCCGGGACCGGAGATGACCTGAGCTTTGGCACCAGCTGCAAGGTGACTTTCCTTGTAGAGGATGAAGTGTACCAGACAATTCGGGTTCCCTTTGGCGGCAGCCTGGAAACGCTTCCCGAGGTTCCGAAACGGGGGACAGATTACTGGGAATGGGATGATTTTGACCGGGAACACATCTTTCAGGATCAGTCCGTGAGCGGCGCTTATCACAGAGCGACGACGACCCTCGCCTCAGGCGGTGATGTCCCGGACTGCCTGGTGGAAGGAATCTTTTACAAAGGGCAGACGCTTACGGTGGAGCCATATCGGCCGGAGGAAAGCCCTGTTTCCACAGAGTCGATTGCTGAGCTTCTGGAAGACCAGCTTCACAGGGGGAAGAGCCGGAATGAGAAGGAAGCTCCTGATGGGGAGGAAGCCCCTGATGAGAAGCTTCCGGCTGAAACGGAAACGGAGCCTTCCGGCAGCAGGATTTCCCGGGCAAAGGAGAAGATCAGGCAGGTCATTACCGACCGGCTGACAGGCCCTCTGATCGATGCCCGTACCCTATCGGTCAATGACTACGAGGATGACCTCACGGTCCGGGCAAAGCTGCAGTCCGGGGGGAGGCTGTTCACAGCCGCTCCCGGAGCATCCCTGCAGGAGACAACGTATCGAAAAGATGGGAGTTATATCGTTTTTTCATTGCCAAACAACGGGTCTTATGCCTATTATGAGACAGTCAGGCAGGACAAGGATATGCGCTGGAAGATCTACGCTGTGTGCGGTGGCAGCGTGGGCGCAGTGCTTCTCCTGATAATTCTGATCAGGAGGCACAGGAAGAAGAAGGGAAATGCCTGACTGGAACCGGTTACAGTAAACACGTGAGCAGATATGCGAGTAAAAATGTGCGAATAAATATGTGAGTGCTTTTAGGGCTGCGTG
>CAMJIC010000093.1 GCA_946405675.1 uncultured Clostridia bacterium | reverse complement strand
CTGCCAGCTCCACGCCGTCATATCCCAGCTCCTTCACCTTCTGCATCACGTTCTTAAAATTCTCCGGAGTATTCTCCAGAAGATCTCTCAGGCCATAAACCTGAATTCCAACCGGAAGTTTCTTGCTCATGTCTGGATCCTTTCTTTACTCAAGTCGGTCAACATCCGTTCCCCGACGCTCTTGACGGACTGTGAACCGTCCCTCTTATTCTACCATAAACAACGGGGCAGATGGATATTTTTACCCATCCCGCACCTGACAGTTCCTCTGTATCGTTACATGTCACACGCCCGCTGGCGGGCGTGTGGCTTTGTAACTCTGAATCAGACGATCAGAAGCCTTCTTTCATTCACATGATGGCCGAATTCCGGCATAAATACCATGCTCTCCTGATCCGGATCAAGATGATCCTGAATGATCGGCGGCATATAGGATGATGTGAAGCAGAAGCCGTACTTCAGGTCATGATACCCCTGCGCGAGCCCGCCTGCCTTCTTTACCTTCAGGACCGCAGGACTGGTCACTGCCCAATGGGTCTGGAAGTCCGCCTTCATCTCCTCATTGGTGAAGTCCTCACCGTTGATGTTCCAGATGATGTCGTCCTTCCCGATCTTCTCACCGTCCACGAACAATGTGCCCGGGCGGATCTGGGAAAGGAAGATCCCCCTGTAGTAGGGAAGCCTTACCTTGAACTGGAATCCGGTGACATTGCCATTCTCATCCTTGATATTTCTGAATCCTACAGACTGGATAACCTGTTTTTCCATCGTGCACCTCCTTAATCGCCGAGCAGATTTTTCAGCATGATGTGCTGCTTGCGCAGAGTCTGACCTACTTCATAGCCCTGGTCATACTTATCGGCACCTTCATATTCGCTCAGAAGATAACCGTCATAGCCATTCTCCTGCATGACCTTGATGATCTGAGGATACGGGATCGTCGTCTCCTGGAAGTCATCGCTCATGTTGATGAACTTCGCATGGCAGCAATAGACATAGGGCAGGAGCGGAATGATGTCCTCCGGCTTGTTGGGCGTGTAGTTCGGATCTCTCCACTCGCCTTCGGCGAACTCGGTGCGGAAGACAGAGAAATCGATATTCAGGCCAAAGTTCTTTGTTCCGGTCTCTTTGATGAAGTCCACGAAATCCGTGACCAGCTTGCCCTTCAGGTTGGACGGCGTATGGATCTCCGGGCACATCCTGATGCCAAGCTCTTCGGCAAGGGGAAGCGCGCCCTTGATGATCTCCCTCCAGTTCAGCACCGGCTCAAGCAGGTCGTTGATGACCGGCATCTTGGTTCTCATGACGGTAAAGCCAAGGCGGTGGGCAAGGCGGATGTCTCTCTTTAGCATCTCCACGGACTCCTGCGTAGTCAGATCCCTGTCGCCCAGCACGTGGGAATCGATCCAGTTGCCGTATTCCACCGGAACAACCTCATATTTATCGCAGAGCCGGAACCATTTCTCTACCCATTCATCCGTCGGATACGGATAATTCTCGATATGCGTGTTGGCCAGGATCTCGATCCCGTGCGCACCCATATCATGGACATCCTCAAAGCAGTCCTCCAATGTCTTTGTCAGCCCGAACTCTGCTGAATAGCTGTACAGAGCCACACCCCGCTTGGGTCCTTTTCTGTCATACTTGTACATATCCTGTCTCTCCTTCTCTATCTGTTCTTTGGAAAATGATCCGGCACTCCCCGGCGCCGTTTTGAATGGATGGCACAGCTTCCAGGGTGCCGGATCATAATGTCATATTACTTATCCCACTTATGCTTTCCGGCCTCCAGGTCCTCACGGATCTCGGCTACGCGCTTATCAGAAAGCTTGTACCAGATCAGCGGAATGCAGGATACAAGAGCCAGGATCGCAGGAAGCATGTTGACCATGAAGTTGATGCCCATCTTCGCGGAGGCTGTCTGCTCCACATTCGGGACATATCCAACTGCTTCCAGAAGCAGGATGACCGGCGCGCAGATCGCGGTCGCAAGCTTGACGCCGAAGCTGAGCATGGATGCCGCAAGGCCTTCCTGACGCTTTCCAAGCTTCCAGTCGCCATATTCCAGAGAGTCGCCGACCATGCCGTAGCAGATCGCCGGAGCGCCGAATCCAAGGGATCCGATGAAGGATGCGCCGATCAGGAAGACCGGGTTGTTGGTCGGGTTCAGGAAGAGTGCGACGAACCCGGCTGCCATGACCACGTTCATGATGATCATGTAGTTCTTCTTTCCAAAGACCTTGGTGCCCCACGGAACGGTAAGGGTTCCGACCAGCTGTCCGACTGTCATCGCCGTGAACATGGTCGCAATGTACTGCGGTCCGCCGACGACATAGATGACGTGATAAACAAGGATTCCGTAACGTCCGGTCACGCAGATCGTTCCGATGACCGTTGCGATCACAACGATGAGAAGCTGATCATTCCTGACCAGGTCTTTTATGTTCCCGAGGAACGTGGTCTTCTCGGCAGGCGCGCTTCCATGAAGGTGATCCGTATAGGTCTCCTTACAGATCATGGCGCAGAGCCAGAATATCGGGATCAGTATCAGTGAGAAGATGACGGTTGCGACAAAATAACCATGCCCGTCTGCCATCGGCTGTCCTTCTGCGTTCACTGCTGAGCTGAAGCGGAGGATCAGCGGCATGGCGACCATCGAAAGGATGATGCCGATGATGGAAGCGCCCGTACTGCGGGCCGTCGCAAGCAGCTGACGGATTCTCGAGTCAACCGCGATTACGTTCAAAAGAGCCTGATAGGCAATCGAGCAGGCCGTGTATGCCATGCCGGCGCCGATATAACAGACACCGCAGAGCACCGCTTTCATCACACCCTGTACCGGGAATACCGTAAATGTCAGGATATTGAAGATTGCCAAAACCGGCGGCGCGAACATCAGGTACGGACGGAACTTGCCCCAGCGTGTATGCGTCTTGTCAGCGATCTGTCCCATCATCGGGTCATTGATCGCGTCCCAGATCCTTGCGATCAGAACAATGGTTGAGATCGCGGCTCCGGTCAGGCCTACAACGTCTGTGTAAAAGATATTCAGATAGTTGTTGATCATGTACCAGCTCATCTGGCATCCGACCTCACCCAGGCCGTAACCCACCATGAGCTTCGGGCTGGCTTTCTCCTTCCCGACAGCATTTGCACTTGCAGCCATTTACTAGATTCCTCCCTTCTGGAAAACACAACAGCAGTACATACATCCATTTGATGAGATCCGAACCTTTTGGCTGTCCGGAACCCGGATCTCATCTGCTTGTACCATTATCTGTTTTCAGGGGAAAAAACGATAGCAATAAGCCGTCACAATCCATTCCGTTATTTGCAAACTGGGAAAGACGCGCTTCGCAGAGATGAAACAATTGATCTACATTTGTTGCATCTATTGCATTTTATCCAGAAAAAACAGCATATGCAACATAAAATCAGCCCGTCTTTTTCAAATGACGGACTGATTGTTACAAGTCACACCGCTCCGGCGGGCCACCCACAAGCCGGCCCGCTGGAGGCGGTGTGACCCGCAGCGCGACATGTTCTGTTTCAGATGTCATCCATGCTGCGGGCCGGTCACAGATCCTGATACTGGGTCCATGCAAAATGCGCACGGTTGCTGCTTTCGGATCCGTTGGCGGTTGCGAAGATCCCCATGACCTCGCCGGTCATGCAGCCTACCTTCTCGGGATTGATCAGGGCACCGTCGGCCTCACACAGCAGTTCCATATGTTCCTCATCCATCCCGCAGGAGAAACGGTAGGAATTCTGGTCCAGCTCCATTTCCAGCACGATCTCGCTGCCCTCCCATGGCTTTGACGCGAGGATCCTGCGATTCGTGACGCTGCAAAATCCCGGCAGGTAGGGCGGCACCTCGAAGTCAGAGGTGAAGAGAACCAGCTGCACGAAGGTCCTGCCATCCTCCCTTGCAAGCTCCAGATGGAGCTGGTGGTTCATCGCCTGCACGATGGCAATGCCGGCGCTTTCCTTCCCCTCCGGCGTGAAGCACATCTTCGCCCCGAAGCGGCAGTGGGGCTGGCGCCTGCGGCGTGCAAGAAATGAAGCATAGTTTTTGTCAGAATGCTCCTGCGCATCCATGGACATAGGCTGAATCGGCTCGGCCAGTGCCTGCGGCAGGCAGGACAGCGCGATCCCGGGATGGGTGAATTCCCAGAACGGCCTGACCGGCTTACCCCAGAAGCTCCACGCAAGATCCAGATCCCCATCCGCAAAAGCATCCTTCTTTGGCCTGCCGTCCTGCCCGGGAGCGATTCCCTTCTCTGAAGCGTTCCCGCTCCCGGCTGCGCTGCCATACTCAGTCCACGGAAGGCTCGCCGGAGCAGGGTATTCCCACTCTACCTTTCCGGTCTGCGGGCTGAAGAGCGGCCACTCCTCCTCCCACTCGACCGGTACGATATAGGTCTCCCGCCCCAGGTTCTTGCTGACAGAGCCGATCAGGCGGGAAGCAAGGAACACCGCGTACCAGCTCCCGTCCGGAAGCTCCACCAGATCCGCATGGCCGGCGTTCTGGATCAGTGCCTTATGCCCCATATGGCGCACGGTCAGGACCGGATTGCCTCTGAAGCCCTCATAGGGGCCCAGCACGCTCTGGCTGCGGGCGATTGTCGCGGAATGGTACTGCTCGGTACCGCCTTCCGCAATCAGAAGGTAGTACCAGTCTCCGATATGGTAGATGTGCGGTGCCTCCGGCGAAGCCACTCCTGCCATCGCGCCTCCCCACAGGGCCGCAGGCTCGCCTGCAAGGCGGAAATGGTCGATATCATATTCCGCCGCCCAGATGCCCTGCCGCATCCCGCCTTTGCCGTCCGGCCAGACATTTCCGGTTCCCATGATGTAGCACTTATCATCCTGATCGAAGAAAATGGATGCGTCGATCCCCGGCACGTCCGTCAGCCAGTGAGGCTCGGACCATGGCCCTGCCGGATCCGTTGCCGTGACGATAAAGTTCCCACGGTCGCTGAAATTACAGTTGATGATGTAGAATGTCCCCTTGCGGTAGCGGATCGTCGGGGCCATCACGCCCCCAACCCCGGAATTCTTCTCCACATGGAATCCATTTTCAGGCGTCATGACATAGCAAAGCTGCTCCCAGTTTGCCAGGTCCTTGCTGTGGAAGAGCGGGATGCCCGGGCACAGCTCAAAGCTCGAGCACACCAGATAAAAGTCTTCCCCCACCCTGCAGATAGAAGGATCCGGGTAAAAGCCCGGAATGATCGGGTTCTTCAGTATATGCTGCATTCCATATCCCTCCTTGTCCGCCGGCCGTCCGGCAGATCCTTATTTTGTGCCACGTTCACACTTTGAAAGAAACGAAGATTTCCCCGCAGAGCACATCCCTTGAGCTTGTGCCCGCATAGATCCGGAACAGGCCGTCTTCCAGGCGATACTTCCCGTCGTTGTCATAGAATCCCATCTCTTTCTTTGGGAGGCCAAAGGAGATCTCCTTCTCCTCCCCCGCTTCCAGGAAGACGCGCTGATACCCCTTCAGCTCCTTTACCGGGCGTACAAGGCTTGCAGCGACATCCTGCATATACAGCTGCGCGATCTCTGTCCCGGCGCGGCTTCCAGTATTCCGGATCCTGACGCTGATCTTCAGGCAGTCCTCCTTCTCATCGATCTTCAGGTCACTGTATTCATACGTCGTATAGCTCAGACCATATCCGAAGGGGAACAGCGCCTCAGCCGGTGCATCGAGATATTTCGATGTAAATTTACTCTTGCCTGCCGGCCGTCCCGTGGAGGGATGGCTATAATAGACCGGACACTGCCCGTTGCCCGCCGGGAAGGAGGATGCCAGCTTCGCGGAAGGATTCACAGCCCCTGTCAGGACATCCGCAACCGCATTTCCCATCTGAATCCCAAGATGCCATGCCTCGACCAGAACCGGAAGGTGCTCCGCCTCCCAGCCAAGGGCAAGGGGCCGTCCGTTCATCAGGACAGTGACGACGGGTTTCCCGGATGCCAGAAGCTTCTCCAGCATCTCCTTCTGCCGTCCCGGAAGGGTCAGATCCGCCCGGGAGGATGCCTCTCCCGACATGGCTGTCGTCTCTCCGACAATGGCGACGATCACATCCCCATTTGCCGTGGCCGCTTCCAGTTCATCCTCATTCAGTCCGCCCTCCGGGCCTGCGCACGGGTAATAAGCGACATCCAGGCCGCTGTTCTTCATGCCTGCCAGGATCGTGACGCAGTCCTCCTTCTTCCAGCCCATGGCCCAGGCGCCTGTCACCTCATCCACGCTGTCCGCCAGCGTTCCCACAAGGCTGACCTTCGCGGCGCTGTCAAGGGGCAGGATACCGCCTTCATTTTTCAAAAGAACAACAGACTCCTGCGCGGCCTTGCGGGAGAGCTGCGCGTGCCCGGCGGGAATCCCCTTTTCATACGCCTCAATCACATCCTCAGGGACATAAGGATGCTCAAACAGCCCGAGCCAGACCTTCACACGAAGGATCCGGCGCACGGCCTCATCGATCACCTCCATGGAGACCTTGCCGTCCTCCACCGCTTTTTTGAGATGGTCTTTGTAAATGTGCGTACCCATGTCCATGTCCATCCCGGCATTTGCCGCCTGGACGCCCGCGTCTTCGTCATCCGCGGCGATCCCGTGGATCACGCACTCCCTGATGGCATTCGCGTCGCTGACGACAAAGCCCTGAAGGCCAAAGGACTCCTTCAGAATGTCTCTCAGGAGATAGCGGTTCACCGTGCAGGGGACGCCGTTGAGATCATTGAACGCCGCCATAGCCGTGGCCGCGCCTTCTTCCATGGCCGCCCGGAAGGTAGGAAGATAGGTATTGAACAGCTGATTGGGCGCCATGGATACCGTGTTATAATCCCTGCCACCCTCACATGCGCCGTAGCCGACATAATGCTTGGTGCAGGCCGCCACGTAATTTTGTTCCGAGGAGGTATCTCCCTGCAGGCCGCGGATCTTCGCGCGCGCAAACCTGCTGCCCAGAAAAACATCCTCGCCCGGGCCTTCGGAAACCCGGCCCCAGCGGGAATCATGCGCCACATCAATCATCGGCGCAAAATTCCAGCTGATCCCATGCGCCCTGGATTCCTTCGCGGCCATATGGGCGGTCTCTTCAAAGAGCGCGTCATCAAAAGACCCCGCTTCCGCAATCGCGATGGGAAATACGCTCCTGAGGCCATGGATGACATCAAAGCCGATGATCAGCGGAATCCCCAGCCGCGACTCCTCCACCGCAATCTTCTGCAGTTCATTGGCCTTGCGCGGATCATTTCCCATGACGGATCCAACCAATCCGGCACGGATCTCGTCTTCATGGAAATCCTGCTTCGCCGTGGACATGAGCTTCTCAAACTCTTCCTGCGACAGCCTCCCGTCCGTCAGCATCTCGATCAGCTCAGAGAACGGAACGTCGAATCCTCCCACAATGGAAGGAGATTCCTGGTTCATCTGTCCGATCTTCTCCTCCAGCGTCATCCTGGCCAGGATCGACTCCACCTTTGCCTTCATTTCTTCCGTCAGTTTCATACCCGTCCTTTCCCCGCTCCTTTCCTCGTGCCTTCCCGCCGCCCACTCCGAAGGACGCTTTTCCAACGCAATGGGAGGCACCAAATGGTTCCTTTGTTGCTCGATTACCGCGCATAGATATGCAGCAAAACAACCTCCTGCGGCTCCAGCTCCAGCGCAAGCTCCAGTATACCGTCCTGCGAAGCACTGACCCGCTGCATCTCAATCCCCGGGACGCTGATAGCCTGCAGGTATTTCACATCATCACGGTTCAGCCTGGTCTCATAGCCCAGCTTGCCCCACTCATCCAGAATGCTCCCGCTTTGTCTGTTCAAAGATCGCTTCTTAACGATATATTCCCCTTTTTCCGACAGATTCTGCAGGCTGAACTTCAGCTCCAGCTTCCTGCCGTCCTCATACTGAATCTGGTGAAGCCGGTCCAGGTCGACCTCTTCATAATCCGTCAGTACATTGGGCCGGAACCAGGAAAAATGATGGCACAGTAGGTACAGGTCTCCGTTCCCTTTCCTCGTCAGGAGGTAGTTCTCTCCCTTTGAGAGCACCTGCGTCCCCATATGCCCCAGAAAGAACAGTGCATAGAAGGCAGGCTTGCGGATCGTGTCCTTTGTCAGCAGCCCGATCCCGCCGTTCAGGATCCTGTTCGTATCAAAATAGCTGCTGACCCAGTCCGTTCCCGCCATGACCGCCATCATCCCGGTTTCATTCAGAAGATCGATTGCCTTCGATACCAGATACGCAGCCCGGAAGCAGCTGTCATTGAGAAAGTTCCGGTTTCCGATGGAATTATTCCACTCTGTCAGAAACAGCTGGCAATTCTCCATCCCTGCCTGCTGCATGATCTGCTTCATCATGCGCACATGCTCCTTCTCGATCGCAGGCGGGATCTCCGATACCGGGGATGCCTGATCTGTATGCCCGCGGCTGGCGCTCTCATAGGAGTAGAGGAAGAAGGACACAAAATCCGGCACACATCCCTCACGGACGCACCTTTTGAGGAAATGCGCTACGTAGTCTTTCTCCAGCTCGATCGCCGAGGAAATGCCGCCGAATATCGTACCCGGAAGCTTCTCACGGACCAGCCTGTACGTATATTTCCATGCGTGGAAGAAGTCATACGACTCGTCCTCATAGAGCCTCCCACCCTTCTGATGGAAATCCCGTGTCAGTTCAAAGATCCAGGTGGACACCTCTTCCGCCCCGTACCGGCTGATGATCTCATCCAGAAAAGCCCTGACCACATCCTCCCAGATCGCCCGGGATGTAAATGAGATATATTCCTCCTGATAGTAGACTTCATTTCCCCGGGACCGGATCGCCGTATCAGGCCTCCTTCCCAGATCCAGGAATGGCCTGATGTGGTGCAGCACCATAAAGTCCAGAACCTGGTCGATCAGGTCAAAATTATAATGGCCCATCGTCCTGCCGTCGGATACCATCATTTTCTCCGAAAAGATATTCCACGCCCTGACATACCTGACATGCAGATGCTCCTGAAGATGCAGGATGTGGAACTGGGTGTTGGCCCGGCTCAGCCCATACAGGCTCCCCACGTTGATGCATTCACAAAAAACCTGCCGGTAGGGAACCGGAGAAAGCGCCTTCAGATCCAGGCAGAACTCCTGGTGGTTGGCCGTTGTCCGGTATTGGTATCCCTTCCTGCGCAGCTCTTCCCTGACCTCCTGCTGCTCCAGCTC
>CAMJIC010000092.1 GCA_946405675.1 uncultured Clostridia bacterium | reverse complement strand
TCATCTGGTGTACTACTCCCTGGAATAATCTGTTTGACATGATGTACCTGTCCTTTCCTGTCGGCTTTCTGCCTTGCCCGCCGCTGCTTTTCATCGTCTCTCGCACTTAATGTGCACGCACACCCGCGAACGGCAGGGCGTGTTTTTCATGCGGCTCTCCCGCACATAAATATACATACTTATATTTTATATGAAAACGATAAAAAAATCAAGTGTTTTATGTGAAAAATGTAAATTTTTCTTGTAATTTTTTTTACATATTGCCAAAACGGACATTCTGTGGTATAATATAACGTGATATACTTTATTGTCGGCAGCCCGCTAAGGCGCTCTCCGAGCGCTGTACAGGCTGCCGTGATAAGCGAAAAAACAAACAGGAGCTGATTTTTTATGAGCGAGACCTACTATATCACCACACCTATCTACTACCCCTCGGGAAACCCCCACATCGGTCACTGCTACACCACGGTGGCGTGCGACGTTATCGCGAGAATGAAGAGGATGCAGGGATATGACGTTATGTTCCTCACCGGCACCGACGAGCACGGCGCGAAGATACAGCAGAAAGCTGAGGCGGCGGGCATGACCCCCCAGCAGTACGTTGACGGGATAGTCGAGAACTTCAAGAAGCTCTGGAGCTTCATGAACATAAGCTATGACCGCTATGTGCGCACCACCGACGACTATCACATCGAGACAGTGCAGAACATTTTCAGAAAGCTCTACGACAAGGGCTATATCTACAAGGGCTCGTACAAGGGCAAATACTGCGTCCCCTGCGAGAGCTTCTGGACAGAGACCCAGCTCGTGAACGGCAAATGTCCCGACTGCCGACGCGATGTCATCGAAGCTGAGGAGGAGGCTTACTTCCTGAAACTGTCGGTCATGACCGACAGGATAATCGACCTGCTGAAAAACAGCGACTATCTGCGCCCCGAGAGCCGCGTGAACGAGATGATAAACAACTTCGTCAAGGACGGGCTCGAAGACCTGTGCGTCTCCCGCACCTCCGTAAAGTGGGGCATACCCGTGCCGTTCGACGAGAAGCATACCGTGTATGTATGGCTCGACGCGCTCATAAACTATATCAGCGCCCTCGGCTATGAGAACAGCCGCTATGACGACTTCGGCAAATACTGGCCCGCGAATATGCACATGACCGCCAAGGAGATAGTGCGTTTCCACTCTATCGTGTGGCCCGCGATACTGATGATGCTCGAAGTGCCGCTGCCAAAGCGCCTTTACGGTCACGGCTGGATAACCTTCGGCGGCGCGAAGATGTCAAAGTCTCTGGGCAACGGAATCGACCCCCTTGAGATCATTGACAAGTACGGCGCAGACGCGCTGAGGCTGACGCTTGTTACAGGGAACGCGCCCGGCAATGACATGCGTTTCTATTATGAGCGTGTGGAGAATTCCAGGAATTTTGCGAATAAGATATGGAACGCGACGAGATTCATATTGATGAATCTGGACAAGAGCGAGGTCCCGGAAGAATTCGATCCGGCGTTGCTTGGAAATGAAGACCGTTGGATCCTGTCGAAGGTGAATACCCTTGCGAAGGAAGTCACCGAGAACATGGAGAAGTTCGAACTGGGGATCGCCGTGCAGAAGGTCTATGATTTTCTGTGGGATGAATTCTGCGACTGGTACATCGAGATGGTGAAGCCGCGCCTGTACCAGGAGACCAGTGAAGAGAATACAACGGAAGGGCAGGCTGCTCTGGCCGGAGGCAAAGGCGCCGCGCTGTGGACGCTGAAGCATGTTCTGGTGCAGGCATTGAAGCTGCTCCATCCGTTCATGCCATTCATCACAGAAGCGCTCTATCAGTCGGTGAATGATACCGATGATTCCATCATGGTGTCCGACTGGCCCGTCTTCAGGGAAGAGTGGAACTTTGCTGCGGAGGAAGCGGAGATTGAGACGATCAAGGATGCGGTACGCGCCATCCGCGCTGTCCGCACTTCCATGAATGTCCCGCCGTCGAAGAAAGCAAGGGTTTTCCTGGTATCGCAGGATGAGAAGATCCGGGGCGCGTTTGAGAAGGACAGGCTCTTCTTCGCATCCCTTGCCTCCGCGTCCGAGGTATTCATCAGGCAGGACAGGACCGGGATCGCAGAGGATGCCGTCTCCACCCTGATCCACAACGCTTCGATCTTCCTTCCGATGGAAGAACTGGTGGATATTGAGAAAGAGATCGCGCGGCTGACGAAGGAAAAGAAGCGGCTGGAAGGCGAGCTGGCCCGTTCCAACGGCATGCTTCACAATGAGAGATTCCTCTCCAAGGCACCGGCGCAGAAGGTGGCGCAGGAGAAGGAAAAGCTGGCGAAATACGAACAGCTTATGGCACAGGTCATGGAGCGTCTTTCTCAGCTGGCAAAATAAGGATCTGTTACAGAATAACTTGTACATCTGACTTGTCCAAACGCTCATCTGCTGCGTTGGAAAGCCTCGCCGTAGTAAGGAGCTGCTCATCAGCACCCCTGGGATATTCCCGGGGGTGCTGATTTGTAATTATAAACCATATCCAAGCCAGCGGGCGCACCCACAGGCCGGCCCGCTGGCGGGGTGTACATTGCATTGATTAAGAAAAAATTCAGAATAAATATGATCCGGGAATAGGGAAATGAATGTGTATGGATGGTACAATACAGACAGGATCAAACAGGATCGCCATATTATTTCGGTCCGGAGAGAGGGGGCGTTGTTATGAAAAGAGGATTTGGAAAAGCGGAAAAAGGATATGTCCTGGCCTTTGCATGCTGCGGCATGATGCTGGTGCTGCTGATGTTGGGAGGGGGCAGGAGGTTCCATGCGGATCAGGTCTACGGATACCTGCTTCCGAACAGCAGCTATACCTACCTGGATGAAAGCGCGGTTGCCGGCTGGCCGGCTCAGGTCGTATGCTACGCAAAGAATGAGATCTATGCGCGCAATGGCAGGCGGTTTGTGTCAACGGAGCTGCAGAATTGGTTCAACATGCAGTATTGGTATACGCCGATCTATACGCCGGAGCAGTTTTCGGACAGTATGCTGAACGCTTATGAAACGGCGAATGTACAGATGCTCAGCAACGTGGAGGCTTCCCTCGGGATGTATGCGCTGGACGGGAACAGTTACAGCTATGATCTTGTCCGAAGCTATCTGAGCCCGGGGGGCGGGTCGCAGTATTATGTGAATCCGGACACTTACATTTTCTATGACAGTGACTCCAGATACCTTACGGATTCCGATCTGAGCAATCTGAGCGCCCAGGAGCTGTGCTATGCCAAGAATGAGATCTACGCGCGCAGGGGCTACATCTTCGCGTCTACGGAGCTGTCGGATTATTTCAACGCGAAGAACTGGTACTGGGGGACCAATGACGCGTCTACGTTCAGTGATTCCGTATTTAATTCGATTGAAGTCGCGAATGTCTCCCTGCTTCAGCAGAAGGAATTCTCATTGGTTCCGGGCGGATATGTACTGGATCAGCCGGGGTATACCTATCAGAATATCGGTTCCTATTCCGGCGGTTATGTGGCCCAGGCAACAAGCAGCGACTATATCATCTATGACAGTGCGGTGCGTTATCTGAGCGAAGCAGAGGTATCAGCCCTTTCGCTGCAGCAGATGTGCTATGCGCGCAATGAGATCTACGCACGGCGTGGTTATATCTTCCAGTCACAGGAGCTGAGGGATTACTTTGGGAGCAAGAGCTGGTACTATCCCACCGTTCCGGCTCAGTCTTTCTCAGACCAGGTGTTCAATTCCGTGGAGATTGCGAACATTGATCTTCTGAAGCGTGTTGAGTACTCAATCAATCCAAACGGTTACCAGCTTTATTGAACAGTTACAGCAGAAGAAGCGGAGAATCTTATGTCACTGATCCTGATCCCCGGAGCATCCGGAAGCGGGAAGAGTTATATGCTGTTTCAGCGTATCCTGGAGGAAGCGAAGGAGCATCCCGAAAGAAGATACATTTGCCTCGTACCGGAGCAGAATACGCTGATGACACAGAGAACGCTCGTTTCGATGAGCGAGAGGGGCGGAATCTGGAACATCGATGTCCTGAGTTTTACCCGCCTTGCCTACCGTGTCTTTGAGCAGACAGGAGTCGCCCGCCGGCAGGTTTTGTCTGAGACCGGGAAGATCCTCCTTCTCCGCCTGATCACTGCCAGGGAAGGAGGGAAGATTCCGCTTTTGTCCGGGGCAGTTGACCGCCCTGGCGTTCTTTCGGAAGTCAAATCGATCCTGTCTGAGATGGATCAGTATGGGATCGGCTCCGGGGAGCTTGCCAGAATGCGGGAACAGGTTTTCAGGGACGGAGCCCATCCTGCCCTTGTGCGGAAGCTTTCCGAGATTTCGCAGGTACAGGAAGCGTTTGAGCGTTATCAGGCGGACCATCTGATCACAGGGGAGAAGCTCCCGAGGGTGCTGAGCCAGAAGGCAGTCCTGGATGAGAGCCTGAAGGGGGCCACAGTATGTCTGGACGGATTCACCGGACTGACTCCGGCACAGCTGCAGGTGGTCACGGCGCTTCTGGGAATTGCCAGGGACGTGTATGCCACGGTGACGGTCGACCCGGATGAGATTGGTTATCGCGGCCCTCAGGATATCGGCCGTCTTTCCGTCATGAATCCGGCTGACCACGAACTGTTTGCATTGTCGAAGCGGACCATCCGTTCTTTGATCCAATGTGCTATGGAGGCTCACGTGGGAGCAGATTTCCTTTTTGTGCCGGAGGGGACACCGGGGAGGCATAAAGAAGGAACACAGCTGTGGTGGCTCGAAAAACATTTTCTGCGTCCGGGGAAGGCCGGCAGGAAGCCATATCCATCATCAGATCAGGGCAGGGGTCTTGCGGCTCCTGCCCATCAGGTGTTTTTGCGCCAGTGCGCGGATCCATGGGACGAGGCTGTATCGGCGGCGGTGACGATCGAGGAACTGATCCGGGACGGGGTGCGATACAGGGAGATCGCAATTGTCTGCGGAAGCCTGAAAGACTATGCGGAGTATATCCGCAGGGCGATGTCTGTCTATGGGATTCCCTGTTATATCGACCGGTCTTCGACGGTCGTCATGAATCCGGCATTTGAGTTTGCGCGCTGCGCGGTCGAGATTCTGGAAAAGAATTTTTCCTATGAAAGCGTGATGGCATTTCTGAGAACCGGTCTTGTGATGGAACCGGAAGAGGGAGAGATTGACCTTCTGGAGAATTATCTTCTGGCAGCCGGCATCCGCGGCCATAAGATGTGGTCGAACGCATTTTCCAGGACGACAAGGGACGGGAATGAGGCACTCCGGTACGGGGCCGAGGAAGCCAGGGCATTTTTCATGGAGCGGTTTGCGCCTTTTGCCGGTGTCATGAAAAAAGGGAAAGCCCCTTTCCGGGAATATGCTGCAGCTTTGTGGCAGCTTATCCTGGCGTTCCGGGTGCCGCAGAAGCTTGACAGCATGGGTGAGATGAGCAAGGAAGAGGGAAGGGAAGACAAGGCACAGGAATATGCGGCAGTGCTCCGGGTGATCAGTGATGTCCTGGATGAGGCTGCGGATCTGATCGGGGATGAGACGGTATCCAGGCGCCAGTTTGCCGAGATCCTGAGGGCGGGATTCGAGGAGGCGAAGATCGGCATCCTCCCCCGCGGGATCGATCAGGTCCAGGTAGGGGATCTGGAACGGTCTCGCCTGGAGATGGTCAAGGTCGTACTGATGCTGGGGCTCAATGATGGCTTCATCCCGAAAAGAAGGACCTCCGGCGGTGTTCTGACCGATTATGAGAGGGAGATCCTGCGGCAAAGGAAGATCCGCCTGGCACCGACAGCGCGCGAGGATGCCAGCATACAGCAGTTTTACCTGTATCTGACCATGACCCGCCCGTCCCGGTCGCTCTATCTCTCCTGGTCTATGGCCAAAAGAAACGGGGAGGAGCTTCGGCCATCGGGGATCCTCAGAAGCATCCGGGCTATGTTTCCGCAGGCGGAATGGGCCGGCGCTGCCTCTGCCAACCCCTTTTCGAGTGTAACGTCCCTCAGGACAGGGAGATTGGTTTTGTCCCGGGCGCTGGGGGATTTCCTGCATGGAGATCTGGCGGAGGATGAACGGGAAGAGAAGAAGCTTCGCGAGCTGTTGAATCTCTATCTGAGGCAGGATAAGGATTCGGGGTCTGCCCCGGACAGATACCATGAGACGAAGCAGATGCTGATGCGCCTTTGCCAGGATGAGAACATGGAGGATCTGGACGAGAAGACGGCACAGGCATTATATGGCGAGATCCTGAAAGGGAGCATCACCAGGCTGGAAGAATTTTCAGCGTGTGCCTTCCGGCACTTTGCCGACTATGGCCTTGGGCTGAAGGAACGGGAAGAGTTCATGGTACGTTCCCTCGATATCGGAAACCTTCTGCACCGTGCAGTTGAACTCTTTTCCCGCAGGATGAAGGAGGATCCTTCCGGCGAGGGCTGGCGGGGCATTTCCGATGACAGGAGGGACGCCCTCGCCCACGAATGCTTCCGGGAAGCCCTGACGGATGAGCATGGGAAGGAACTGTATACTGATACCAGGCGTTCAGAAGGAATCCTTGTACGCTGCGAGAATATCCTGCTGCGGTCTGTCAAAACGCTCCAGCGGCAGATCCTTGCCGGGGCGTTTGAGCCTGCGATGTTTGAGCTTTCCTTTGGCCGGATGGAGGGAGATAACCTGTGGATCGACAACCTTCCCGGGGGCAGGAAGATGCGGCTTGGCGGGAAGATCGACAGGGTTGATGAGAGTGAAGAGGAAGGGTCGAAACGCATCTATATCAAGATTGTGGACTACAAATCCTCTGCTCGGGATGTGGATCTGGAAAGCCTGATCGAGGGGGAGCAGCTTCAGCTGATTGTTTACCTTGACGCAGCCGCTTCCATGGAGCAGAAGGCACATCCGGACAAAGAGATCGTCTGCGCAGGCGCATTTTACTTTTCGTTCCAGGATCCCATCGTTGAGATGGCCGGGCAGGGGGACATGGATGAGCTGGAGGATGCGGTCATTTCCGAGATGCGTGTGAAGGGCCTGGTCAATGGAAGGCCGGATGTTGTGAACCGCCTTGATCGGGACAGGAGCCCGGGACCATCTATGGTTATCCCCGTCACGCGGAACAAGAACCCGGAGGAGCTTCGGGCCGGCGATCACGTTATTACGGACCGGCAGTTTGAACTGCTCCGGAGTTATGCAAGGGGAAAGATGCGGCAGATCGCATCCTCCATTCTCACCGGCCAGATTGCCCCCAATCCATCCAGGACAGACGCTCGTACCCAGGCCTGTACCTGGTGCCCTTACAGGGATGTCTGCCGCTTTGATCCACGCCAGAAGGGCATGGCATACAGGGAACGGGAGAAGCGGTCAAGCCAGGAAAACTGGGAGATCATAGAGAGCGCATTCACAGAGTAGGGAAGAGGTAAGAAGCTATGCCGGAATGGACCATGGAGCAAAAGCAGGTGATCGATTCAAGGGGACAGAGCCTCCTTGTAAGCGCAGCGGCAGGCTCCGGCAAAACAGCGGTCCTGGTCCAGCGGATTCTGGAGAAAGCCATGGATTTTCGCGATCCGGTGGACATCGACCGCCTGCTTGTTGTGACGTTCACCAATGCGGCTGCCGCTTCCCTCAGGGAGAAGGTGCAAAAGCGGCTGGAGGAAGAGGCTTCCGGGAATGACCCTGAACGTGTGAAGTGCGCATTGCGCCAGCTTTCGATGCTCTCTTCAGACCATATTGAGACGATCGACCGGTTTTGCAGGGAAGTTGTGCTCGACCATGCGGACGCCCTTGGGATCGACCCTTCTTTCCGCATTGCTGATGAGGGGGAATTGAACCTTCTTCAGTCCCAGACCGTGTCTGAGGTGATCGAGGAAAGCTATGAAGACCCGGAAGAAGATTTCAGGGAAGCGTTCCAGGAGTTTTCCGGCCTGTATGCGCCGGGAAGAACCGATGAAGGCCTGGAAGACCTGATCCTGAGCTTCTACGCGTTCTCCATGTCCCACGAATTCCCGCGGCAATGGCGGCATGCGTGCGTGGAGGAATATCGTGGAAGCAGCGACGGGACGATATGGATGAAGGATCTTCTGGCCAGCATCCGCGTTCGCTTTTCAGAGATCCATGAAAGCCTTTCCGGAGCGCTTTTGGTCTGCAGGAAGGTAACAGGGCCGTACCACTATACGAATGCCATGCAGGCGCATGAGGAATTGCTTTCGGGCCTGTGCGCATGTGAAAGCATGCAGGAGATCGCAGACAGGCTGTCAGGGTTTGCCTGGCCAAAGCCGGGAAGCAAGAAACGAGGGAAGGATGCGCCGGCTGTGGATCCGGCACTGGAGGCATATGTCAAGGAGGTCCGGAACAGTGCCAAAAAGGAACTTCAGAAATTGGAAGAGAAGTTTTTCTTTGCGCCGGAGGAATGGATCGAGGCTATGCGTCTTTCCACCTTTCGTTATATGGATGTCCTGGCGCGTCTGACAGACCGGTTTGAGGATCGTTTCAATGAGGCAAAAGCTGAAAGAAGGATCGCGGATTTCTCCGATGTCGCCCATTGGGCGCTGCGGGTTCTGATCCGGACATCGCCCAGCTCCGAAGGAGCGTTCCCGCCGCAGGCGGGTTTATCGCCAGTTTCCTCTGCTGGCGATAAAGGCATTCCGGAGACGGATGAGAACGGGAACTATCTCAGGACCAGGCTGGCGGAGGAGTACGCAGACTATTTCAAAGAGATCTACATCGATGAATACCAGGATTCCAACCGCGTGCAGGAGATCCTGCTAAAGAGCATTGCCCGGCCCGGAGGACGTTTTATGGTCGGGGACATGAAGCAGAGCATCTACCGGTTCCGGATGGCGGATCCCGGCATCTTCCTCGAAAAGGCTGCATCCTACAGTTTCCGGGAGGATGCCCCCGAAAGACGGATCGACCTGCACCGGAATTTCCGCAGCCGCGCCATGGTACTGGATGCGGTCAACCTGATCTTCCGACAGGTCATGCGTGCTCAGGTGGGAGGCGTGGAATACACCACACAGGAAGAGCTGCGTCCGGGCTACCTGTTTCCGGAGGAGGGGGCCGGTTTTGAGGATATGGAGCCGGAGCTCATCCTTGTCTCTCCGGAGGATGTCCCCGATGCCCAGGGGAACGTGCAGGCGGAGGCTGCCACCGTCGCCTTGCGGATCCAGTCTCTTGTCGGGAACCTGATGCTGTATGACAAGGAAAAAGATTTTTTAAGGCCTGCCGAATACCGGGA
>CAMJIC010000091.1 GCA_946405675.1 uncultured Clostridia bacterium | reverse complement strand
GCTTCTGTATCTCGGTATCAAGAACATCCGTCTCGGCCCTTCGCTTCCGGCATTCGTTTCCCCGAACGTGCTGAATTATCTGGTTGAGAATTACAACATTTCCCCGATCAGCACACCGGAAGAAGACCTGAAAAAGATCTTAGGGTGATAACCCACTATAAACGCAGCAGCGCCTCTGAACCACATCGGTTCGGAGGCGCTTTCTTTTGTTCTGTATAATCAAATGATAGGAAGGCTCGAACGAGCCCTCCGAGCCCTAAAAACGAGCCCTCGCTTCACGCCGCCTGAATCCGTATCAAAGACGTAGTGCAGTTTTCTATCTTATGGTCGTCTTTGATACGTCCCCATATGTACGTCCAACCCAGAAACGGCCTGAAATACGGCACTTTTTCGGCGGTCAGTCCTTAGCGCGTGACATCAACACTACCGTCTCAACATGCTCCGTATATGGAAACAGATCATACCCTTGCGCTTCCAGCACGCGGTATCCTTTTGCCCGGAACAGTTTCAGATCCCTGGCGAGTGTTTCCGGATCGCAGGACACATAGACGATCCGATCCGGAGCCAGACGGGCTGCCGCCTCAATGAACCGTGGTGTCGTGCCGCTCCTGGGCGGGTCAAGGATAAGGACATCCGGACGGTTTTCGCTGCCGGCCGGCACCTCAACGCGATTCTCTGCTCCGTCCGGCAGCCTCCCGGAGGACAGTCTTTCCATATAATCTGTTGCGTCCATTTGAATAAACCGGATGTTATGGATCTGATTGCAGCGTGCATTCCAGACAGCATCCCGCACCGCATCCCCGTTGGATTCGACCCCGGTCACCTGTTTGGCTCTGCCGGACGCGATGATCCCGATCGTCCCGGTTCCGCAATAGGCATCCAGCACAGTCTCCTTTCCCGTCAGGCCGGCCAAGCGGATCGCGGTTTCATAGAGACGTTGTGCCTGGGGCGGATTTACCTGATAAAATGACCCCGGCGAGATTCGGAATGTGCATCCGCACAGCTGATCCTCGATATACCCTTTCCCATACAGAATGATATTTCTCTCGCCCAGAACCATGGACGTGTGCCTGTCATTGACATTCAGTACCACTGTTGCGATTTCCGGAAACCTGCTCCTCAATGCTTTTACAAAATTGTTCTTTGACGGGAAAACCGGATCCGAACATACCAAAGTAACCATGTACTGGCCGGTTGCAAAGCCTCGCCGGATCTGTACATGTCTGAGAAATCCATACCCGCTGTCTTCGTCGTGAACACGGATCCGGAAAGACGCAAGCAAGGAAAATATCTCCTGAACAATTTCATTTGCTCTCTCATCTTCAAGCATGCAGGACGCCGCGGGAACGATACGGTGCGTGTTTTTCTCATATCTCCCAACGACCGGCTTTCCCTTCCGGTCCAGTCCGAAGGCTGCGTTGACCTTGCACCGGTAATGCGCCGGATTCTCCATTCCGACAATCGGATGCAGCTGCATGGTGAACCCCGACAGAAGCTTCTTTAATCGCTGATTCTTCTGCGCAAGCTGCCTTTCATAGTCAATCCCAAGAAGGTCGCACCCGCCACACCGGTCTGATACCGGACACAGCTCTTTTCCTGGACGGGTGGATGCCTTCTTCATAGGCCTGACTGCCGGTTGCTTCTCTGATTCCTTTCCTGACAGTTTCTCTGACCGCTTTCCCTGCTGCTTTTCTAACCGCTTTCCCAGCTGCTTCTCTGACCGCTTTCCCGGCTGTTTCTCTGACCGCTTTCCTGGCTGTTTCTCAGAGCCTTTCCCTGACCATTTCCCTGACTCCTTCCCCGTCCCAGGACGGGATGAAGCTTTCTTTCGCGGTTCCGCCTTCCTGTATGTATCCATTTTCCACTCCAATCCTGATTGCATGGTCGATCAGACGTTCATACTCCCGTGTTGTGACCCGCCGGGCCAGGAGGGGGTGATCATCCATCTGACGCATGGGGGTATACTGATTCATGATACTCAAGCCGATTGCGTCGCCGTAGGCTGCGTGCAGGTAAGATATGATCTCTTTCGCCTCTTTGACATGCCCCGGAAGAAGCAGATGCCGGACAATGACGCCCTTCCTGATCAGCATCGTTTCAGGCTTTCCTGCATCCTGCGCTTCGTACCCGGTTTCCGGGTAAAATGACACAGGCCCGGTCTGACGCACCATCTCGGCTATAGCAGCCTTTGCAGTCTCCGGATAGTCTTGTGCATGCGCGTATTCTCCTGCGGTTCTGGGCGACATGTATTTAAAATCAGGCAGATAGACATCTACAAGCCCTTCCAGCATCCTGAGTGAGGAGACCTTTTCGTAGCCCCCGGTATTATAGATGACCGGAATCTTCAGACCCCTGTCCTTCGCTATAGCAAGGGCGCAGGCTGTCTGCGGGATATAATGCGCCGCGGTCACAAGGTTGATGTTGTTCGCCCCTTCCTGATCCTGCAGGCGCAAGAAGATATCCGCCAGTTCCGAAGCCGACACGCTGATCCCGGGAAACCCCCCGCTTACTCCGGATATTTCCGCATTCTGGCAGAAAATGCATCTGAGGCTGCATCCTGAGAAAAAAACAGCTCCTGAGCCGGCATGGCCCGAGATACATGGTTCCTCCCAGAAATGCAGCGCGGCCCGTGCCACGATCATTTCAGCCGGAGCACCGCATATCCCCCTGCCGCCGGCTGTCCGGTCCACGCCGCACTCCCTCGGGCATACTGTGCAATTTTTCATCATGGCGGCTGCATCCATGACCCAATCTCCTGCTAATCCCCTGCGCGCAGCGCAAAACATGGATCCTTCAAAGGTCCCTGTCACACCGCAGAATATGCCTCCCGTTCAGATACAGTAAAGGCGCTGCCCAAAGACAGCGCCTTTCAATCGTGTATCGATTCTCCCACCGCGGAGTTTCTATACCTGTACAACATATCCCATTCGCTCTGAAATTGCAATACCTTTTTAAAAAACTGTGAAAAAAATGTTATGTCACAAGTCATACAGCGGGCAGCGTGCTCCGGGACCAGAGCATAACCTGCCGCCCCACACCGAAAAAGCAGATAACAGAAAACGCCAGCCTGCATCAAAAAGGCAGATAACAAAAACCGCCGGCATCGAAATGCCGGCGGAACGTCCGCTCCGTGGTGGGTTTTATGTACGGGTGGGTTAAAGCCATCAGTGATCGGAACAGACTAACAAAATTTAAACCATTATGACGCATTAGTCAACCGAAATCTGCAAAAAAAGCAGATAGACATAAAAAATTTACATATTACGCGCCAGCATAAGTCTTATTCCACCAGTGTAAAGTCATGATCTCTCCGGTTTTCATCCTGCTTCGGCGTTACGATCACGGTCGATCCGGAATCATCATAGATGGTGAAACGGTCCTTCCCGTTGCCTTTGGATGTATAGAGTGCCTCATCGGCGCGTTTGACCAGGGCTTCGGCCGTCGGCGTCTCAACGCATCTCCTGGCTCCGCCGATGCTGCAGGCCGCGTACTTGCCCGTCTGTCCGATCGGGATCTTCCTGATCTTGCGCTGGAACTGGGATGCTTTTACCGAGAAGTCGGGAATGGAGATATCGCCTAACATGTAGACAATGAATTCATCCCCTCCGTACCGGCCGAGAATATCATTCCTGCGGAATGTCGTCCGCATGGCGTTTGCAACCTCGATCAGCACTTCGTCTCCTGCAAGATGGCCGGCTGTGTCATTGACGCTCTTGAAGTTGTCGACGTCGATCAGAAGCAGGACACCGCCTTCGACAGTCTGAAGCGCCTCATCGATTGCCTCCGCTGAAGCTGTGTGGTTGAGAAGCCCGGTCATCTTGTCATGCTTTGCGTCAGAGCGCAGCTTCCCCATGGCTTCATCCCTGGCTTCTTTGCGCTTTTCCAGAATCCACGCCAGCAGGAAAGCCAGGGCGGCTGCCACAACAACTGACAGGACGATGCCGCCTATGCTGACCCAGCCTGACACAGGCCTGACCGAGAGAATCCATTCCTTCCCGTATATGTCAATGGAAACTGAGCTCATACTGCCGGTGGACTTGCTGGTGCCCCCGATCCATTCCGCCTTCATGGAACCGGAATCATTTTTACATCGGAGCGCACAGTCGTACCCCTGCTCCGTCAGGCGTTCCAGCGCAAGCTCCTCCAGGGCATCGGGAAGCTTCATGGCGATTACGGTATACCCCCAGAAGCTGCCGTCTTCATAATAGACCGGCACGCAGAAGCCCAGAACCGTGCCCAGATGGCCAATAAAGGACGGGCCAATCACCTTCATCTCATGGGAGAGATCCTCCCTGGCAAGTCCGTCCCCGATCTCGCCCACAAGATCCGCACCGATCACGGACTCATGCGCCTCCCTGGGAAATGCATACCGCACCGTCCCGGCCGGTGCCAGCTCAATGACAGCCATCCTGTCCGCGTCATACAGTGCCTTCGCCAGGCGCTGAAAGGCATCCTTGTACTGCGTGCTGTCTTCAGAAGCGGCGATCGCATCCTTTGCGGCATCTCCTTCCGCATCAAGCCATGCTGCCGGAATGTCCGCCAGCTTTTCCATGTCCTTGATCCTGCTCTCGATATACCGCGCCGTCAAAGAAGCATCTTCCCTGGCCCTTGCCATCATGGCTGAACGCACGAGGTACCAGTAGCCTGCTGCCAGTGCGATAAGAGCCGCCAGACAGATCAGATACCTGATTATGAATTTTCTTCCATTGATCTTCCACATATTCATTTGGTCATGGCCGTATCTCATCCAGCGTTTTCTCATAAGCCGGGAGGAATTCCTTCAGGAAGATCTCAACCTCCTCCAGCCCCAGCTCATGCAGGGCCGCAAGCGTGGATTCCTCCGCATGCTCAAATTCACGGTTCCCTGCCTTGCGCTCCTCGATGCATTTGATATAAGCGCTCAGCTTATCCGCCCCCTTCACAAGCCGTTTTTCCTGTCCATATTCCTCCCCGGGTTCCAGCACGGCGGTAAACTGCGCGCGCATGTCCTGGGGAAGGAGCGAGAGCAGACGGTTGTTTGCTTCCCGTTCCACATCCTTATAGGCGCTGCGGATCTGCCGGTTGAAATACTTGACCGGCGTGGGCATATCCCCTGTCAGGATCTCCGACACGTCATGATACATGCCGATCACAGCCGCGCGGTCCGGATTGAGGCTTTTCCCCAGGCGCTCATTGCCGATCACGCAAAGGGCATGGGCGAGCATGGCAACCTCCAGGGAATGCTGGGACAGGTTTTCATCCGCGCAATTGCGCATCAGCGCCCAGCGGTCGATCCATTTCAGCCTTGCCATCATGGCAAAGAAACCATATGTCTCCATCCGGATTACCCCTTTGCCATGGAAATCGTTCCTGTACGCTGCACCTCAAGGATGCCGAAGCTTCTCAGAAGCTCCAGGAATTCTCCGACAACGTCCGGCGTGTTATGGATTTCGATTATAAAGGCTTTTGCACTCACATGCATGACCTTCGCGCCCATGACGCTGCACAGCTCGATCAGCGAGGACCGGTTCTGCGCGTTGTAGGCAACCTTGACAAGCATCATCTCCAGTGATATGGCCTTTGCTTCATCCAGCCGCCGCACCTTGATGACATCCAGCTTCTTGTTGAGCTGCTTCTCGATCTGGTCGATCGTCCTCATGTCGGCGGTGGACACAATGGTCATGCTGGAAACATCATGTTTGTCGGTCTCGCCCACTGCCAGGGAGTCAATGTTGAAGCCTCTTCTGGAAAACAGGCCGACGATCTGGGAGAGGACACCGTCTTTATTTTCCACAAGGACAGAAAAAATTCCTTTCATGATGCCCCTCCTTCTTACTTGGTGTTATTGGCGCTGTCCACGTCGCAGACCATGATCGCCGCCTTGCCGCAGGCGAGGAACCGGTCCAGCTCCTCTCCCAGCGCCTCGTTGGAGTCCGCGTGAAAATATGCCATGTCATATGCCTCGGCCAGCTTGTCGTAATGGGGAAATGCATACAGCTGGACGCCGGAGTAGTGGCCGCTGTAGACCTTCTCCTGATGTTCGCGGACAAGCCCGAGATACTCATTTCTCAGGACAAGGATCTTGACCGGGAGCCGGTTCACCGCAATGGTCGCCAGCTCGAACATGGACATCTGGAAAGCGCCGTCCCCGCATACGGCGACGACCTGCCTGCCGGGATCCGCCATCTTGGCTCCGATTGCGGCAGGGATGGAATACCCCATGGTTCCCATGCCCCCCGTCGTCAGGAACCTTCCATTCTTCATCACATAATTGTCCGCGGACCAAAGCTGATTCTGTCCGACGTCCGCCACGTAAACCGCGTCGTCGTCCATCTTCTCGGAAAGGGTCTGTACCAATGTCATGGGATTGACGAGACGGTCGCTGAAGACCCTGTGGTCAACGGTGGTGCGCTTGAATTCCTCCAGCTCCTCCAGCCACTGCCTTGTATCAATATCGATGTCCGCCTCCAGAAGCTCGCTGAAAATATGGCGGATGTCTCCGACCAGCGGGATCGTTGGGCCCAGCATCTTCCCGATCTCCGCGGAGTCAATATCGATGTGGATGACGGTCAGACTTCTTTCCAGTTTCTCCGGCTTGGGAACCGCACGGTCAGCCACACGCGCGCCGACGATCATCAGAAGATCCGCGTTCGCGACGGCTTTGTTCGCGTACGGTTTTCCATTGTTCCCCAGCATTCCGAAATAGAGCGGATGCGCCTTTGCGATGGTTCCGATCCCCATCATGGTTGAAACCAGCGGGATCTGGTTTTTCTCGCAAAATGCGCGGACCACGCCTTCCCCGCTGCCCAGAATGACACCTCCCCCCGCGCAGATCAGCGGCTTCTTTGCCCTGCGGATCGCCGCGATGACCTTGGCCATCTGCTGCCCGTTTCCGGTGATGCTGGGCTTGTAGCCCCGCATCCTGACCTCTTCCGGATAGTGGAACGCCTTTGACAGCTCCGTGCGCTGCACGTCGCAGGGAATGTCGATCAGAACAGGCCCCATCCGCCCGGTGGAGGCGACATGGAATGCCTCTTTGAAAATGCGCGGGATATCGTTTGCATTTTTCACCAGGTAGCTGTACTTGACGAAGGACTCGGTGGCCCCCCTCATGTCCGCCTCCTGGAACACGTCATGCCCCAGCAGGCTGCTGTCCACCTGGCCCGTGATCGCGATCAGGGGAATGCTGTCAGCGTTGGCTGTGGCAAGGGCTGTGATCAGATTCGTGGCACCCGGGCCTGAGCTCGTGACGCACACTGCGGGCCTTCTCGTAATGCGGGCATATCCGGATGCCGCATGTCCCGCAGCCTGCTCCTGTCGGACCAGCACATGCTCGATCTGCGGATTCTCATACAATGCCTCATAAAACGGGGCGATCGCCACCCCCGGGATCCCGAAGATCCTTGTGATCCCCTCCGCTTTCAGGCATTCTACCATGGCCTGCGCACCATTCATATTCCGGTCCTCCTGGATTGTGCAAAGATTTCAATTCGGAAATAACTGCTCTTCCTGCTTGTCTGTCTCCGATTGTACGGAGTGAAATTCAGTTACATCGTTTGTGAATCATACTTCTGCCGGCGGGCAGCCCGCCGGCAGAATGTGTGCCTTCATTGGTTCCTGCTTCCCGCCGGCCTGTGATGAAAAGGCGAAAAGGCCGGGAACCAGGAAGAATCTGTCATTGCTGATGCGCTGTTTCCCATCATCCGATGAGCCAATCGTACATCTCCTGGTACTTCCCTGCGGATACCTTCCAGGAGAAGTCTGCCTGCATGGCACGGTCCACCATCTTGTTCCACTCGCGCTTGCGGTCATAGAAGATCTGCTCCGCATAGCGGACGGTATGCATCATCTCATGCGCGTTGTAATTTGTAAAGGTAAATCCAGTCCCGGTGTTCTCGAATTCATTGTAAGGCATGACCGTATCCTTCAGACCGCCTGTCTCGCGCACGATCGGGATCGTGCCGTAACGCAGGCTCATCAGCTGGGACAGCCCGCACGGTTCGAACAGCGACGGCATGAGGAATGCGTCGCAGGAGCCGTAGATCCTGTGGGACAGTTCATTGGAATAATAAATATTGGCGGAGAGCTTCTTCGGGTACTTTCCTGCCAGATACCGGAACAGGTTCTCATACTGCTCTTCCCCGGTTCCAAGCACGACCACCTGGATCGAGTCGATGTTCAGCATCTCTTCCATGACACAGGCAATGAGGTCGAATCCCTTCTGATCGGTCAGCCGGGAGACGATCCCGATCAGGAAGCTCTTGGGATCCACATCCAGCCCCAGCTGCTGCTGCAGCTGTTCCTTGTTCTTCGGCTTTTCCTTGCGCCAGTTCTTCAGGTTATACGGGGCTACCAGAAACTTATCCGTCTCCGGGTTAAACTCATCGTAGTCGATGCCGTTCAGGATGCCGCGCAGGTCGTGAGTCCTTGCGTTCAGGATTCCTTCCAGGTTCTCCCCGTAGAACGGTGTCTTGATCTCTTCCGCGTAAGTCGGTGAGACCGTGGTCACTGCGTCAGCGTAGACGATGCCGCCCTTCAAAAGGTTCGCGTCCTTGTAAGCCTCCAGCTTGTCCGGCGTGAAGTAGTAGTCGGAGAGCCCGGTGATCGCGGCAACGACCTTCGGATCCCACTTACCCTGGAACCTCAGGTTATGGATCGTCATGACCGTCTTGATGCCGCGGTAGAATTCATTCTCCTGGAAGCTGCCCTTCAGATAGACGGGGATCAGCCCGGTCTGCCAGTCATGACAATGGATCAGGTGCGGTCTGAAATCAAGGGTCGGAAGGGCGCTGAGAACGGCCTTCGAGAAAAATGCAAACCGTTTGATCTCAAACAGGGCGTCGTTCGTGTAGACCGTCTCCGTCGCGAAATAATCATTGTTATCGATAAAGTAGTACTTCACGCCGTCCACTTCCGCGCGGAACAGTCCTACGTAGGTGGACTTGTAATCAAAATCCATGTAGAAGGATGTCACATATTCCATCTGATCCTTCCGGTTCTGGTACATACAGTTATAACGCGGCATGATCACACGCACGTCATAGTATTCTTTATCGATATCACGGGGAAGTGAGCCGACCACGTCCGCCAGTCCGCCGGTCTTGATAAAAGGAACTCCTTCCGATGCTGCAAATAGAATGTTTTTCATATCGGTCCTCCACTGTTTAATGTTTTGCCGGCCTGCCTTCGCCGCAGGTTCCGGCACACTGTTGTATACATGATAACACAAGCTGTTGCTATGTTACAAGTCACACTCCTGCCAGCGTTTCTGTTCACTGCCCGGCTGGGCAGGCT
>CAMJIC010000090.1 GCA_946405675.1 uncultured Clostridia bacterium | reverse complement strand
GGTAGTAAAACTACCCGATTTTTACTACGTTTTGACTACTAATCGTTGCCGCAACTTGCCGCATTTTGCCCCGTTTTGCCATTTCGACCATTTTTCATGGCAGAATGTATCTGCCGAAAGCCTCTGGATTATCGCGGCAAATCGAGGCATTACGCGGCAAATCGGTGCACTTGAAAGGAGATTTTACGATTGATTAAGATACTTTTTGTTTGCCACGGCAACATCTGCCGCAGCCCGATGGCTGAGTTTGTACTGAAGGATATGGTTAAAAAAAGGGGTCTGGAAAATATGTTCCACATTGAGTCCCGGGCGACGTCCTCGGAGGAGATCTGGGGTGGGATTGGGAATCCTGTCTATCCGCCGGCGAAGAAGATGCTTGCAAAGCATGGAATCTCCTGTGAAGGAAAGCGGGCGCAGCGTCTGACGAGGGCGGATTATGATGACTATGATTTCCTGATTGGGATGGATCAGGAAAACCTGAGAGGGATGAACCGTATTCTGGGGGGAGATCCGGGCAGAAAGGTATCTTTGCTTCTGGATCATACTTCCCGTCCTGGCCCTGTGGCGGATCCATGGTATACGGGAGATTTTGAGTCTACCTATCGGGATGTGACGGAGGGGTGTGAAGGGCTGCTTCGGGAAATCTGTCCCGGAAAATGACCAAAGCCCGGATCAACTGAAGGTTGAGAATCTGTCCTGCCGAATCATTATCTGGCGGTCAGAAACCTGTTTTTCGGAAAGATTACCTGGCGGTCAGAAGCCTGTTTTCCTGAAAGATTATCTGGCGGTCAGAAGTCTGTTTTCCTGAAAGATTACCTGGCGGTCAAAAAACCCGTTCCTTCCTGGATGTTTCTTTCCAGGGAGGGACGGGCTTTTTGATCCTCTTTGCAGCTCTCTTACAGCACTTTTATCTTTGTTATCTTTGCAACATTCTTACAAAGTTCTACCTTTTCAGCCTTCTTACAAGGCTTCTATCCTTGAATATTTCTTATGCAGCCTCTACCGGAACAGCAGCAGGTTCGCGATTCCGAAGTAGAGCAGCAGTGAGACGGCATCGACGATGGTGGTGATAAAGGGGCTGGCCATCACAGCAGGGTCGAAGCCCATCCGCTTCGCGATGACAGGAAGCGTACAGCCGATCAGCTCTGCGACCATTACGGTAAGTACCATGGTGAAGCATACAACCAGAGCGACCAGAACAGTGACATCTGTATTATGGAGCAGCAGGCGGTCGATCAGCATGATCTTGCCAAAACATGCACAGGCCAGGGCAACGCCGCACAGGACGGAAGAGCGGATCTCTTTCCAGATAACGCTGCTCAGGTCCTTGAAATCGATCTCACCCAGGGAGATCGCGCGGATCACGGTGACGGAGGACTGGGAGCCGGAATTGCCGCCGGTATCCATCAGCATCGGGATAAAGGCGGTAAGCACCACCTGTGCGGCAAGGGCATTTTCAAAACGGGTAATGATCATGCCGGTAAAGGTTGCGGAGACCATCAGGAGCATGAGCCATGGGATCCTGTGCTTGAAGAGATCCAGCGGCGAGGAGCGCATGTAGGTTTTGTCGGACGGCGTCATACCTGCCATGATCTCGATATCTTCCGTTGCTTCTTCCTGCAGGATATCCATAGCGTCATCGAAGGTGACGATACCGACCATGCGGTTTCCGCTGTCCACGACAGGCATGGCGAGGAAGTTGTATTTTGACAGCATGCGTGCGGTATCTTCCTGGTCTGTCAGGGTTGAGACCGTGATGACATGAGGATTCATCAGAGACTCAATCTTTGTATCGCGGTCCGGACACAGCAGCAGGTCTTTGACAGTGACAAGACCGAGCAGATTCCGCTCCTTTGTCACATAGCAGGTGTAAATGGTTTCCTTATCGACGCCTGTATTCTTGATCCGGTCGAACGCCTCGCTGACCGTCATCTCCGGGCGGAGGGAAACATACTCCGTGGTCATGATGGACCCGGCTGAATTCTCAGGATACCGCAGGATCTCGTTGATCTCCTTGCGCATGTCCGGGCTTGCCTGGGCAAGAATCCGCTTGACCACGTTTGCAGGCATCTCCTCCACGATGTCAACGGCGTCATCCACATAGAGCTCATTGACGACCTCGTGAAGCTCGACATCGGAGAAGCCGCGGATCAGAAGCTCCTGGTTCTCCGGTTCCATCTCTACAAATGTTTCAGCGGCCAGTTCCTTCGGGAGCAGACGAAACAGAAGCGGAAGCTGTTCCTGAGGCACGCCGTCGAACACTGCAACGATATCTGCGGGATTCATTGTGACGAGGATATCCCGGATTGCGGAATACCGTTTTTCCTTCAGCAGTACCCCAAGCGTGCCCTCTACTGTGACATTGTGTACAGCCATATATGATTCCCCCTTCCCAAATCAACGTCCGCTCTTTGCACCCATACCCTTCAGGAGCATCTTCTCCTTGTACATTGCCGCATCTGCACGGGCGAAGACAGCATGGACTTTACTGTCGGTTCCTTTGACATATTCCGCAAATCCCGCGGCGATCACGGCTTCATTGGTGGCAATGTTGTCAACGGACTGCTGATGAAGGTCGCTGAGGATCTGAATTCTGTTTTCAAAATCTCTTCCGCTCAGGAATACGACGAATTCATCGCCGCCGTTGCGGTATACCGGGCTGTGGCTGAAAAAGTCACAGATGATCTTGCTGGTCTTGCGGATCCATTCATCCCCGGTTTGATGGCCGTAGGTGTCATTGATATATTTCAATCCGTTCAGGTCGCACACGACGATGCCGAAGGGGCCGGAGGTGCCGGCGCTGATCTGCTCGTCTACCAGGCGTTCCCGCTCCGCAAATGCAGTGCGGTTCTTGACCCCGGTCAGGGGATCCGTGCTGGCGAGCTTTTTGGCCTGTCCGAGCTGAACCTCGCTCAGCTGGGCCCTTTGCCGCATGATGCGGAAGATCCCGATGAGGATGATCAGCGAGAGCGCGAGGAGGATCACCACCACGCTGACTGTCTTGGCGGTGGTCTGGCGGACGATGTCAAGCTGCCTGCTGACAACGCCCGTCTGTATCTGGTGCAGCCCTGCTTCTACGTAGTATTTTTCAACATAACTCAGGCTGTCGGAGGTTGCGCCGATGATAGACTGGTACAGCCAGACCAGCGCAACGAAGACGATGAGTGAGAACAGGGAGATCCATACGACGATGGATCTTCCGAGCTGTCCGGTGCGGTCCTTTTGCAGCAGCACACGGAAGTAAACGAACCCGAGCAGGGACCAGATCACAAACAGGAAATAGGACTCCCGTTCCATGGAACCTGAGGTAAACAGGTTGGGGATGAGCAGGTAGAGAAGGTTGGCGATCATGAGAATGACGCCAAGGATCCCTGCCGTATACGCTCCTTTGTCCCTTCGCTCGGAAGCGCGCTTCACGACGGTTCCCGATACCAGTCCATAGATCAGTGTCGCGCCGAAGGTCGTTACGTCGACGATCCATCCGATGGCAGTACGGCCGATGAAGGGAAATACGACGGAGGTTGCCGCGATGAGCCAGATCGCATTGCCGGGAACCGAGTGTCTGTTCAGGCGGGCGAATCTCTCCGGAAGGATCCTGTCTCTGGCAAGGGAGCAGAACAGCCTGCTCAGGGCGGTAATGTTCCCGACCAGGCTGGTCAGGATCAGCGCGAGGAGGGCTGCCATGAGAATACCGACACCCGTTTTCCCCATGTAGTGATCGGCCGCGTAAAATGCAGGCAGCCCTTCGAGCCCTTCCAGGTTATCGATGTTCATGATGTATTCGAACCAGGAACCGAATTCCTTCGGGTAGGCTGTTGCGGACAGCAGCGTCACAAAGATGTAAAGCGCTGTCGTGGAAACTACGGAGATGATCAGGATTCTCAGATATCTGGTTCTTGGGAAAACGGTCTCTTCCGATGCGTGGGAGATGCTTTCAAATCCGATAAATGCCCACGGGGAAATGACCGCGATCCGTATGATCTGCGAGAACTTCCCGCGGGACGGGGCGTATTCCGGATAGAATTCGATGCCATGATGCATGATCGCAAAGACGAAGCATATGATGATCCCGGCCGTGAAAAGCAGGGCCATCACGATCATCGCTTTTGCGATGATTCTCTTCTGCACTGAGCACAGGAAGGCAATGAGCATGATTGCGGCAATGGATAAGATTGCTTCCCCGAAATAAACGTCATAGCCGAAAACGGCGTACATCCGGCCCTTCTGGAAAATATCGCCGACGAAATACCGCGCGAAAAGAGGCACGGAGGTGGCATTGGCCCACAGGATCGCGAGGTAGGTCAGTGACAGGAACCATGCGGTCAGAAAACCGTAATCGTGCCCGAATACCTGCTTCGTAAAAGTGTATGCTCCGCCGGCATTCGGATAAATATTCATCATGTATGCATAATTGACGCTGATGATGAGCATTACCGCGCAGCCGATCAGCATGCCGAACGTGCTGCCGAGCGGACCGGCCTTTGCGAGATAGGTATTGCTTGTCACGATCAGGGAGCCCCAGCCGATACTTGTCCCGATCGAAAATGCCCAGGCGGATAACGGTGTCAGATTTCTCGTCATTTGATTGTCAGCCATTTTCGTCTCAGAATCCTCTCCAGGAAAACCGACTATTTTTGTTTTAATGTATATCCGGCTGCCTCGTGTTCCACAGGGATTTTTGATGGTGAGCCTGGACACAGGCAATACCCCAAAGGGCACTCCTCCCGGAACCGAACATACACATATAGTGTAATTTTTCGGAGGGAAAATGGCAAGTTATTTCTTTGTCACAGAGAAGAGATTTGCCAAAGAGATGGCAAAAATCATACCCCTGCCAGCGGGACGGCAGGATGGCAGAAGTGTGGCTTTGAACAAAGAAAAAACAAAGAGACAAAGAGATTTTTTTGCGGCAGATGACAGATTGGGCAAGGTGGCGTATAATAGGCCGGTCGGTCAGGAGGATGAAAGAGATGAGATATGGGGAACCGGGACTGAAAACATTTTATCTGCTTGAGATCCTGCTGCAGATGACGGATGAGGAGCATCCTCTGAAGAGTGTGGATATGATCAGGATCCTTGAGGATACCTACCAGATCCGGCTGAACCGTACGACGGTCTATGCGCAGATTCATAAGCTGATGGATGCAGGGGTGGACATAGTGCGGAGGGACGAGGAACCATCCGGCTATTATGTCGCTTCGCGCAGGTTTGAGCTTGCGGAACTGAAGCTTCTGGTGGACGCGGTTCAGTCGTCTAAGTTCATTACGGTGAAGAAGTCTCAGCAGCTGATCCGGAAGCTGGAGACCTTATGCAGCCGGGACCAGGCCAGGCAGCTGAGCGGCCAGGTCACGGTCCTGAACCGTTCTAAGACGCCGAATGAAACCATTTATTACAATGTGGACATGATCCACAGCGCGATCTTCGGGAACCATCAGATCACCTATCAATATGCGGAGTGGACCATGGAGAAGACCGTGAATCTTCGTCATGGGGGGATTTTCTACAATGTGAGCCCGCTGCACCTGCTCTGGGATGATGAGAATTATTATCTGATCGGGTATGATGAGCGCTCCGGGAGCGTGCGCCATTACCGCGTTGACAAGATGCGCAATATGGCCATACAGGAGGATGCGCGAAGCCAGGAAGCGCTGGCACAGGCTGTGGACGTGGCTGCATTTTCCAGAAAGACATTCGGCATGTACAGCGGAGAGGATGTGCAGGTGCACCTTCAGGGCAGGAAGCATCTTGCTGGTGTGGTACTGGACCGCTTCGGGACGGATATCTGGATGCGTCCGCTGAATAAGGATGAGTTTTCCGCACAGGTGACAGTGACGGTCAGCCGCCAGTTTTTCGGATGGCTGACAGCCATCGGGAAAGAGCTGAAGCTCGTCGGCCCTGAGCAGGTGAAGGAACAGTACAGGCAGTACCTTGAGGAGATCCTGCGCTCCATGTAAGGCATAGTTGCAAGTCACGCTCCTGCAGGCAGGCCGGCCTGCGGGTGTGATTTGCTACAAGGCATAAGACTCTTTGGAACCGCTGTAAACGTTGACAGAGGATGCGCTAATCTGATACACAATCACATAATCCGGTTCCGTGATTGGATATACTGCAATACCAAACCATATGACAGGAGGATGAAAATGGCAATTAACCCGTTGACACTATTGAAGCTGAAGGACAGGCTGGGTGTTTTTAAGGAGGAGCATCCGAAGGTGCTTCCCTTTTTTCATGCGATCAATGAGAGAGGGCTTGTCCCGGGGTCGGTCATCGAGATGAAGGTGGCGTTGCCGGACGGGCAGGAGTATACGACCAATATCAGGGTTACGCCAAATGATATTGAGACGATCGGACTGCTGAAGAAGAAAGAGTAAAATGGTAATCTGGAGGTTGATGCATGCCTGAAGTTCAGGAGAATAAGATGGGCGTCATGCCCGTAAAGAAACTGATCATATCCATGTCGCTGCCGATGATGGTATCCATGCTCGTGCAGGCACTGTATAACATTGTTGACAGCATTTTTGTATCACAGATCAATGAACAGGCACTGACCGCGGTGTCCCTTGCATTTCCCCTGCAAAGCCTGATGATCTCGGTGGGGTCCGGGACGGGCGTGGGAATCAATGCGCTTTTGTCAAAATCCCTGGGAGAGAAGAAGTTTGACCGGGCGGATCAGGCTGCGAACAACGGCCTTTTCCTGATGGTTCTCTCGTCGGTGTTCTTCGTGCTGCTGGGCTTATTTGCATCCGGGCCGTTTTTCCGGGCGCAGACGCAGAATGAGATGATCGTCCAATACGGAACCTCTTACCTGACGATTGTCTGCTGCCTGTCCTTCGGCCTGCTGTTTCAGATGACATTGGAACGCCTGCTGCAGTCTACCGGCCAGACCATGTATTCCATGATCTCCCAGATCACAGGAGCGGTCATCAACCTGATCTTTGACCCGATCATGATTTTTGGCTATTTCGGATTTCCGAAGATGGGGGTTGCGGGCGCGGCTTACGCAACCGTGCTGGGACAGTGTGTCGCGGCATTGGTTGGCCTGATCCTGAATATCAGGAAAAACAGGGAACTCCACCTGAGCCTGAAAGGAATCTTCCGGCCGTCTGGGGATGTGATCCGCAGGATCTATGCGGTTGCTGTTCCGTCGATCCTGATGATGTCCATCGGGTCCATCATGAGTTACCTGATGAACAAGATCCTGATCGGGTTTTCCGAGACGGCAGCCGCGGTGTTCGGCGTGTACTTTAAGCTGCAAAGCTTTTTCTTCATGCCGATCTTTGGCCTGAATAATGGACTGATCCCAGTGCTCGCGTACAACTATGGGGCGAAGCGCAGGGACAGGATCGACACTGCATTGAGATTCTCCCTTGCGCTTGCGTTCGGCATTCTGTGTGTCGGAACCTTGTGCTTTGAAGCTTTTCCCAGGCAGCTTCTCAGTCTGTTCAATGCTTCCCAGAACATGATGGACATGGGCGTTGTCGCTATGCGTAAGATCGGGCTTCATTTCCCTCTGGCAGCGATCGGGATCATTCTGGGATCGGTGTTCCAGGCGTTTTCAAAGGCAGTTTACTCCCTGATCGTTTCCCTGTGCAGGCAGCTGCTGGTTCTGATCCCTGCGGCATGGCTGCTGGCGGTGCTTACAAAAGATGTCAGTCAGGTGTGGTGGTGCTTCCTGGCGGCGGAGATTGTTTCTACGACGATTTCTGTGGTTTTCTACAGAAAGGTGTACCGGGATGTGGTGGCGCCGCTTTCCGGGAACGCTGACGGCGGATAAGCAGCGGGATCGGTGACGGCACAATCTGTGTGACGTGAGTTCATGGAATGACGAAACGCTGTTTATTCTGAAAGGCTGCCTGCACTGCTGCGGGCAGCGGTGAAAAGCGGCAAAGAAACGCAGTGGTGGAAAATGGATGCGTGACAGCCGGGGCTTTTATGCCCCGGCTGCTTTTTTGTGCAATCATCCAAAAAAACTTTCCCGGACTTCTTTTTAGGTGCAAGTGCGGCATGCCCCGTGTTATAAGACGATACAGGATAAGTGTACAGGACAGCCCGGAGCACTTGCTGCTGAGGGCGGATGAAAGTGGAAATGAAGCGGCATCGGGCAATTCCGGATGCAAAGCGTCGTCCGATATATACGAGGAGGTAAAGTGATGGGACGTGAGCGGGCGGTGATCACGGTTTTTTTCTGTCTTTTGAGTGTTGTGTTCCTGGCTTTTGGCTTTGCCATCGTAGAAGCAGTCCGAATGTCCGGGGCACGGGCGCAGTGCGCGAATATGACTTCGCTGGGCCTGTGGTCCTTTTTTTCGGAATATGACAACATCCTGCTGGAGGATTATGGTCTCTTTGCTGTGGATGGAGCCTATGGCGGGGACTCTTTCTCCGGGGATGCGATGGTGCAGAAGCTGACAGGCTATATCAAGGAGAATGAGAAGGTGACAGAGGAGCTGAGCGCGAAGCTTCCCGGTCTTTTGCTGGATCCATGGAAGGTTTCAGCAAACCAGCTTCAGATGGGGCAATATGCGCTCCTGACGGACAGAGGAGGGGAATACTATTACCAGCAAGCCGTGGAATACATGGCAAAGACAGCCTGGGCGGACGCGATCGGGGAGCTTCAGGACGCATACAAGGACGCGCAGGGCGTCAGGCAGGCGGAGAGTGAGTTTGAGGCCGGGAGGAAGGAGTCTTCGGAGAAATCCGGTTCGGTGAGCAGCGAAGTGAACCGGATCAGGGATGACAGGTCTTATTCGGTTACCATCCATTCCGACGGGACACAGACATCCGAATACAGCCAGGATGCGGCTGACAGGGTTCGGTGGGAAGAGGCGGAAGGGAAAAGTCATGATCCGACGGACAGCATTGAAGAATTGAAGAAGGCAGACCTGCTGGAGCTGGTATGCGGAAGCATCAAGCTGTCCAGGAAAAAGATCACAGGCTCTGACCTTCTGTCCAAACGGCAGGCTGGCAGAGGCGTCCTGAGCCTGGATACACCAAGGGGCGGGATGGTGGACGATCTGCTGTTCCGGGAGTATCTGCTGGATCATTTTCATCATTTCAGGGACGGGCCGGGAGATGAGGCTTTGCTGTACCAGACAGAATATCTGATCGGCGGGAAATATTCGGATCAGGATAACCTGAAGAAAACAGTAAGGAGCCTGATCTATCTGCGGGAAGGCGCGAACTATCTTTTCCTGGTGACGAACCCGGCGCGAAATGAAGAAGCGTCCGCTCTTGCCACGCTGATCATAGGGTGGACGGGGGAGCCTGTGCTGATTGGGATCGTGAAGCATGCGCTGCTGCTCCAGTGGGCTTACGCGGAGAGCCTGTT
>CAMJIC010000089.1 GCA_946405675.1 uncultured Clostridia bacterium | reverse complement strand
CAGATGAGCGTTTGGACAAGTCAGATGTACAAGTTATTCTGTAACAGATCCTAACATGTCACACCCACAGGTGGGCCGCTGGCGGGGTGCGCCTTGGGCTGCGTTCGGGCTGTGCGGAGGATCTGTGGACTCTGGGAGGGAGGAATATGGCAAAGATACTGTCCGGCAGGGAGGTTGCCCTTCAATTGAATGAGCAGCTGAAGGAACGGATCCGGGTGCTTCGTCTCAAGGGCCTGGTTCCGTCTTTATGTGTGGTTCGGGTTGGTGAGGACCCGGGCGATATTTCGTACGAGACGGGGGCAAGGAAGCGGTGTGAGCTGACCAATGCCGGCTTTCGGGCAGTCCATTTGCCAGGCAATGTGAGCCAGGAAGAACTGATCGGGGTGATTCGGTCCCTGAATGAGGATCCCGGAGTTCACGGCGTTTTGCTTCTCCGTCCGCTGCCACGCGGCATGGATGAGGCGAAGGTTGTAAACAGCCTGCTCCCATCCAAGGATGTGGACGGGATGACAGACCTTTCCATGAGTGGTATCCTGACAGGGCGCAATACCGGATTTGCCCCGTGTACGGCGGAAGCGGCCATGGCTTTTCTGGATCATTATGGGATTGATCCTTGCGGAAAGCGTGCAGTCGTTGTGGGAAGGTCTCTCGTGTTTGGCAAGCCGGCAGCACTGATACTGCTTGGCCGCAATGCCACCATAACGGTCTGCCACACCAGGACAAGGGACCTTCCGTCCATTGCAAGGCAGGCTGACATCCTGATGGTGGCCTGCGGGCATGCGGGCGCGGTGGGAAGAGAATGCCTGCGCGATGGACAGATCGTGATCGATGTTGGGATCAATGTGGGAGCTGACGGAAAAATGTGCGGTGATGTGGATTTTGCACAGGCTGAGCCTGTCGTTGGTGCCATTACTCCGGTGCCGGGGGGCGTCGGGGCTGTAACGACATCGATTCTGGTGCGCCATGTGGTGGAGGCGTGTGAAAGAATCTGATTTCATTGCATGCGCACATGGAATCTGAAGCTGATCCATATGCGTTATGCGCTATGATCATAAATGGAACCTAAGAAGGAGAGTGACAGCAGATAATATGAAACTGGGACTTGTGATCGAGGGAGGCGGAATGAAATGCGCCTATTCCTCCGGAATACTGGATCTGATGATGGATGACGGGATCCTGCCGGATTATGTGATCGGCGTTTCCGCGGGAGCTGCGTGTGGCGCGTCATTTGTTGCCGGGCAGAGGGACAGGAACCGAAGATTTTTCGTTGATTATGTCGGCAGGCCGGATTATATGGGATGGACTGCTTTCAGGCACAGCGGCGGGAATTTCTTTAACCTGGAATACATCTATCAGGATCTGACCGGAAGAGGCGGCGAGGATGAACTGGATTATGACGCGATCATGAAGAATCCTTGCGAGCTGTGGGCGGTGGCGACGGATGCGGAAACCGGCAAACCCCATTACTTTACCAAAAAGGATCTTCACCCGAATGACTATTCCGTCTACATGGCAAGCTGTGCGATCCCGGTTGTCTGCAGGCCGGTACGGATCGATGGCCATCTGTACTTTGACGGAGGCTGCAGTGATTCAGTTCCGGTCAGACGTGCCCTTGAGGCGGGGTGTGACAAGGTGATCGTGATCCTGTGCCGCCCGAAGGATACGGTGAGGGAACCTGAAAAACATCAAAAACTGTATCGCACCATCCTGCGCCGTTATCCCAGGCTGGTCCATAACCTGGATGTACGGCATCTTCGCTACAATGCTACGCTTCAGGCGGTAAAAAAGCTGGAGAAGCAGGGGCATGCATTGATCATCGCGCCGGAGCATCATCTGGATATCACAACCTACACAAAGGATGCTTCCGTCCTTCAGGGGCTTTATGATACAGCCGTGAAGGAATATGCCGATTACAGGGAAAAGCTGCTGGCCTTCTGTGAGGATCACCTGGCCACATGTGCAAACAAATAATTATAGCGATTAGCGTATTTCTCCATAAAAATTTCCGAATACGTAAATTTTTCGGAATTTTTTAGCGCGAAAGTGTTGCAAGCACAATTTACTTCGATATATAATAACCGCGTTGCCGGGATGGTTTACAGAAGCGTGAGCCTGAGCGGTTGTTTCGCAGTAGAGGAGGTAAACAAGATGTCCTATGTTGATGAAGTCTATGAACGCGTAGTCGCTCAGAACCAGGCACAGCCGGAATTCCATCAGGCGGTCAAGGAGGTTCTCTCCACGCTTCGCCCGGTCATTGAAGAGAATGAAGAAGAGTACCGCAAGGAAGCGCTGCTTGAGCGCATCACCACTCCGGAAAGGCAGATCCTGTTCCGCGTCCCGTGGGTGGATGACAAGGGCCAGGTGCATGTGAACAATGGATTCCGTGTCCAGTTCAACAGTGCGATCGGGCCATATAAGGGAGGACTGAGATTCCATCCTTCCGTAACCCTTGGAACCATCAAGTTCCTTGGCTTTGAACAGATCTTCAAGAATTCCCTGACCGGCCTTCCCATCGGCGGCGGCAAGGGCGGTTCCGATTTCGACCCGAAGGGCAAGAGCGACCGTGAGGTCATGGCGTTCTGCCAGAGCTTTATGACAGAGCTTTACCGTCATGTCGGCGCTGATACGGACGTACCGGCGGGAGACATCGGTGTCGGCGGACGTGAGATCGGATTCCTTTATGGGCAGTATAAGAGAATCACAGGACTGTATGAGGGTGTCCTCACCGGTAAGGGCCTGACCTATGGCGGTTCCCTTGCCAGGACGCAGGCGACCGGATACGGCCTGATCTATTTCCTGGATGCGATGCTGAAGGCGAACGGAAGGGATATCAAAGGTCAGACCGTCGCCGTTTCCGGCGCAGGCAATGTCGCGATCTATGCGATCGAAAAGGCACAGCAGCTTGGCGCGAAGGTTGTCACCTGCTCTGATTCCACAGGCTGGATCTATGATCCGGAGGGGATCGATGTGGCTCTCCTGCAGGAGGTCAAGGAAGTGCGCCGCGCACGCCTGACTGAATATCAGGCGAAGAGGCCGGGTGCCGAGTACCATGCAGGAAAGGGTGTCTGGTCCGTGAAGTGTGACATCGCCTGCCCGTGCGCGACCCAGAATGAGCTGAATCTGGAAGACGCGAAGATGCTCTATGAGAATGGATGCTACTGCGTCGCGGAAGGCGCGAACATGCCGACCACCCTGGATGCGACTGAGTTCATCCAGAGCAAGGGCATGCTGTTCTCTCCGGGCAAGGCGTCCAATGCAGGCGGAGTTGCTACCAGCGCGCTGGAGATGAGCCAGAACTCTGAGCGTCTTTCCTGGACCTTCGAGGAGGTTGACAGCATGCTCAAGCGGATTATGAATAATATCTTCAAGAACTGTGATGAAGCCGCAAAGCGTTATGGCATGGAAGGAAACTATGTCGCGGGCGCGAACATTGCAGGGTTCCAGAAGGTTGCGGAAGCCATGAAGGCCCAGGGGGTCGTGTAACAGATCCTAATCATCAGATCCTGAGGGACTGTCAACAGATTCGTTCAGGAGTATCGCGTACAGGGTCAGATCAGGAGCCTGGTGCGTTCTTCGGAGTCATCCTCTGCGGATGGCTCCTTTTGATATTCTGAGGCTGGCGTATAGAGCGCGATGATGACAGCCCTCCCGCCGGAGGCCTCACAGAATACCTTGAATTTCTCGCTGTGTGTCAGGGACAGGCTGTCGGAAGGCTCTTTCCCGGGTTTTGCCAGGGCGATGGAAGGCGTTTTGGATATCACCAGGATTCCCATGTCTGAAGCGATGATATGTACCTTCTGGAGGGGAGCTCCCTGGAGCAGGTCATCCTGGATCAGTTCACTCAGGCGGACCTTACTGCCATACGCATTGAGGGAGACCCCTGTCTGGGCCGGCATGCCGAAAATCTTTTCATTTTCCCCGCGCACATACCACTGCAGGAAGCCGGACAAAAGCATGGGGGCTTCATTTTTCTTCCGGATGAGGAGGATAGTGATCAGAAGAAATCCGATTCCGGCAGGAACCAGAAGCAGATACCACACAGAAGGGATTATGGCATGTACCTGAACCTGGAAAGTCAGGGTTTTCTGCATCTGGTCCGGTTCTTCTTTTCCGATGGAGGAGGCAGGCGCTTCAGGAACCTGAGCCTGGCCGGCAGCTGCATGGTCGGCAACGGCGAAGGGAGATTGGGCGATCACAGTGACAAGCACCGTTCCGTTTTTATGTCCTTCCAGAAGCAGCTGTTCGTTGTCTATGCTGCAGGAAAGAAGTGACAGGTCATCCGGATAAGCGGTAAACCTGAGGCTGGCATCACTGCCTGCCGGTGCATTCTCCAGTACAAACAGATCTGAGAGATGGAGCGTAGCCTTGCACATGTCCGGTAAGAACCCTTTCAGGGTGACAGGACCTGTGATGCTGCCAATGGTCTGAACCACCGGCAGGGGTTCGGTCTGTGCCTGTGTCTGTTTCTCTTCGGGCGGCTGCTCTTGTGTCTCCGCCTCTGTTTCCGCTGCCTTCCTGGACTGATTTGCAGCAAATTCGGAAAGGGAGCGGAAGGTTGCCTTCAGCGCTGAGGCACTTTTAACCGTACTGGCGATCCCGCCGGTAGAGTCAGCCATGTAATTCATGAGATGCTCGTCCATGCTGCCGGAAAGGTCCAGGGAAACGGTATGGATGACGATCCCCCTTTGCTTTGCTTCCTCCACCGCCATCAATGCGCGGGTCAGGGATTTTTTTTCCGCCTCTTCCTCGTCCGGAGCCTGGGGAAGGTCGATGACTCCGTCGGTCAGAAGGAGAATGCTTCTGGAACGGGAGGATGTTGTTTCTTCCGGCAGCAGCGAGACAGCTTCTTCCACCGCGGCACCGATATCCGTATCGCCTCTGGTATATTCCAGCGCACGGAGCTTTTCATTGAAGGATTCCCGCTGCTTTTTATCATCCAGGCAGACCAGGGGAAGGACACAGGGGAGCGCGTCTGAAAATGTGACAAGTCCGACTCTCGAGGATTCGGTACGGCTCAGCTTTTCCACAAAGGCGAGTGCCGCTTCCCGGGACAGGTAATTGGGATCTGATTGCTTCATGGATCCGGATACATCGATCACGAGTACGGCATCTGTTCCAGGCTCCTGGCAGGGATTCTGATCAGGAGCCTTACCGGGATTCTGTTTGGATTCCTCAAAGGCGGGATCAGGAACGAGCAGTTTCTGTCTGTTCCAGGCAGCGACAGCCGCGGAAGCAAAGAGGCTGAGGAGAAGTGTGAGGGCCAGAGATACAGGAAAGAAAACAGATTTGCGCATAACAATACCTCCTGAGAAATGAGTTGGGATATGCTTGCCAGAGGGGGCAGGCAGAAGTGAAATAGTGCTGGTGAAGTTGTATGAAAGAATTGATAAAGACAGTCTAGCGTTGATTCTATGAAAAATCAACCAAAACTTAATCAAAAAAGATTATTCTGTAATATTTCCGTAACAAGATCTTTACAATCCTCCTATTTTCATGTAAACTATCGAGGAAAATGAATTTGATCCAGACTGTGAGACGAGCTTTTTACAGGCGGGTCAAAGCAGGTAATACCCGACCGGAAGGCATTTTGCCTGAAGGATTGTCTTTACAAAAACGGTATTACGCACATCAGTGGAGGATTGTTCCTGTATGTTTTTCTCAAAGAGCAGCAAACAAATTGTCACTCAGATCCTTGTTCTCATTCTTCTGGCGGCACTTGTACTGATCATTCCGATGCAGGTTCATGCTGATACCCAGCAGGGATGGAATACACTTCCGGACGGAAGAATCACTTATATGTTGAATGAGACAGAGCCTGCGACAGGCTTTGTTAAGATCGGGGGGAACTGGTATCACTTCGATCAGAACGGAACGCTTTCCCTTGGATGGTTTACGGAAAACGGGCAGAAGTATTATGCGACGACATCCGGAAAGGTCGGGAAGAAAAAGGGCGCGCTGAAGAGCGGATATACAGACGCGGAAGGTGCCTATTATCAGTTCAGCACGACGGATGCCGCAGGCCAGTTTGGCGCGCAGCAGGTTGGATGGCTGACGGTAAATGGGAAGACCTTTTATTACAATGCAGACGGCACCAAGCTGACGGGATTGCAGGAAGTGGAAGGGAACCTCTATTATTTCGCACCGGGCGGATCCGCGAAAAAGGTCGGCAGGGTCAAGACAGGGTGGAAGAAGATCAACGGAAAGAAGTATTATTTCCGTTCCACATCTGATCTTTACGGCGCGGCATACCGCAATACCACTATGACGATCCAGGGCGTTTCCTATTCCTTTGCTGAGGATGGGACAGTGTCCGGGAGCTCTGATGAGGACAGCAATCAGGAGAAGCCGTCTTCCTCCGGCAGCAACAAGAGATCCTCTCTGTCTGCTTCACAGCAGCGGTTTATTGAAAGGATTGGTGCTCTTGCGCGTGCGGATATGAAGGCCACCGGTGTGCTTGCTTCGGTCACGGTCGCACAGGCGGTGGTTGAGAGCGGATACGGCGCATCCAGCCTCGCCAGGGAAGCAAATAACCTTTTCGGGATGAAGGCTCCGACGGGTGCGACAAGCTGGCAGAGCAACTGGGACGGGGCATACTATGAAGTCAAGACGCAGGAGTTTCTCAATGGCTCCTATCAGACGATCATGGCGAAGTTCAAGAAGTACCCGAGTTTTGAAGCCAGTGTTGCGGATCATTCGGCATATCTGACCGGCGCGAAGCTGGGGGACGGCAGCCTGCGCTATGAGGGACTGGTCGGATGCAAGGATTATCGGAAGGCTGCTACGATCATCAAGAACGGCGGCTATGCGACAGCTCCGAATTACGTTTCTGTTCTGGCGGATGTGATCGAGAAGTACGGGCTTACAGAATTTGACAGCTAACCTTTAACGGTTGAGAATATATTGGCACAACAGCAGAGCCGGCACATTGCGTGCCGGCTTTGCTGTTATATGTGTAACGGTTCAGACGGGTTCTGAACCGTTACGATATGTTTCATAAAAGATTTGCGTTAACCAGATCTGAATAAGAGCTTTTGATGGAATGGTAGAGCTCGATGCCCTGTTTCTGCCCCAGCTTCTTGACAAAGTAGCTGTAAAACTGCTGTTTGTTTCCGGAGTTTTTCAAGGCATCCCGGATGAGATCGATCTGGTGCATATCCAGCTGGACATCATTCCTGCGGCGGACCACAGAGAGGATGGAGACCGGTTTTTCCGCTTCGGTCTTTGCGCCGGAAGAAGCTCCTGGAAAGTTCTTCGGATCAAACTTGGTGGAGAGATATCGTTGCTGCAGCACATGCTCCTGGAATGGATATTCCGCCTCTTTCCCTGACTGCGCCGGTTCCGGTTCCTGATCGGTTGACTGCTTTATGTCATCGTCCTTTACAGGCTCTGAAGACAGTTTTTTCAGACCGGTCTTTTTGTTTCCGTGAGCAGGCTTTTTTGTATCATCGCTACTGGACTCAGCGGCAGCTTCTTTTTGATCTTCTTTCTCTGAGCCAGCTGAGTCAAGGGAAAGCTCCCTGCCGGTCTCTTGTGGGGATTCCGGAGCCTGAACCGTCTGCTGGTTTCCTTCGGGTTCATGGCTGTCAGGATTCTTTGCGTCCTTCCCAGGATCCTCCTCTTTGGCCGGATCGGCTGCCTTCCTGGCAGCTTTGATATTCTCTTCCGCCTCATTCTCAGGAACAGCCTTCTTTCTGCCTCTTTTCCGGGATGTCTTTTTCCTGGGGGCCTCCTCTGTCATCCTGGATCCGGAATCCTGGGTTTCGCAGGATGAGGATTTCTCTTCCTGGGGCGGATTCATGAAGCCCTGGAGATCGCCGGAGGATCTGGCGGCAGCTCCGGATGTGCCGGTTGATGCTGCTTCTGCGTCATGGACGGTGCCGGAATGGCTGGCGGAAACGTTGTGGCTCATGGGAGAGGGATCCGTTGGCGCAGATGGCGTCTCCGCATTCTGGGCGGCCTCCGGCTCCTTCAGGTTACGCTTTCCCCGGCGTGTTTTTTTCGCGGGACTACCGTTCAGCGCACTCTCAATGCTCGGGAAACGGGCAACGTTCGGAGCGCCGTTTTCCGCCGCAGTCTTGATGCAGCAGTCATAACCGCTGTCCTTACTGATGATGTAACAGAAGTCTTCTTCCTTGTAGTTGAGGAACAGAAGCGTGACAAGCTGAAAATCAAGTGCATTCTTTGTCCCTACATGGACCGGAAGGAAGTTGATCTTTGCCTTGGAAGCCATCAGCATGGTCAGAATGTCGATCTTCACATGATCCGCCTTTTTGCTGTACAGAAGATTGACTTCATCATTCGGTGTCAATGCCTCTATGCCCTTGAGCCCCTGGCTGGAGACATTTTCATAGTCGATATAGTAGATATTCATGTTTGTTCAACTCTTTCTTCGATCGATTTAGATTCGGCTCTATTTCGTATGACATCATACATGAATCTTTCGGAATATGCAAACTATTTAGGCTGCACAAATCAATGCCCATTTCTCTTTCCGGTTATGGTAGAATAGGGTGCGAAGAAAGAATCGGTTTGGCGTTTTGGCAATCAGGAGCTGCTCACGATTGCGCTATTATTTCTGAGCAGATCCTTAGCTTCGTGTAATGGACGAAGGAGGAGTACACGATGGCGAGAAAGAAGAAGACAGAGGAACAGAGGATTGCGGAGCAGATCAAGAAGCTGCTTCCTCCGGGATTGATCCCTGATTCCTATCTGGAGTACGTCGTGATGGAAAATAAAGAGGTCTGCGATTCCCAGGATGAGATGCTGGCTGAAGTGAAGATGCAGCTTTATGAGGAATCCGGTTTTGACTTGCCGCTGACGAGAGATGAGATGGATAGTTACCTGTATGACACTGTGAGTGATGAACGTTGGGAGAGCATGAACCGGGATGGGATGGTAAGTGCCAGCCAGGTGAAGATGATTGAGGATTCCAACGATAAGACGATGCTTGAGCTGATCCGTGAGATGCCGCTGATTCCCGCGGCAAGGATTGTCAGCTCAATCGTAGTGAGCTATCTGCATTCTCATGGCGTGCAGGTCAGTCAGGAGGAAGAAGAGAGTATTACCGACAGCCTGATTCATTCCCTGGATACCAGCTTCAGTGAGATGACCATGGGTGCAATGGATTTTGGCTTTGACATGGATACGGAGGATGATTTTTCCCTGCCTTTTGGATGGAAGCCTGACAATGGTCAGGATGCGGCTGACAGTGAGACGCCTCCGCAGGTGAATAAGGAGGAACCACGCACCGTACGCAGGAGCCGTATCACCAGGTTTCCCGGCAAAAAATGACTGGCGCTGCATTCGTTACAAGTCACACCCCCGCCAGCGTAACTGCCCACTGCCCGGCTGGTCAGGC
>CAMJIC010000088.1 GCA_946405675.1 uncultured Clostridia bacterium | reverse complement strand
TCCTTCATCCAAAACCCGCTTCGCCGGGCTAACGACTAACTCCGACTAAGCGGCCAGGATATTCAGCGTACTGTTTCTTCATATCCTGGCCGCTAAGTCTTCGTAAGTCGTGGATCCCGTCATGCTCCTGTTAATGGATTCATGAGGGGGCACACCCACAGGCCGGCCGCTGGCAGAAATGGGACTTGTAATCCTCTGCCAACTATGCAGCATGAGTTGCCATCAGGGATCAAGGATGCCCGGGAGTGCGCTTCTAATTACATCAATCCCGAAGCCCTTCGCCCTGAGGCTGCGGATGAGCTTCACAGTCTCGTCTTTTCCGGAATGTTCCGGATCATACCCTCTTTTCCGGGCCTGAGAGAGGACAGCTTCCCTTTGCGCCTCCTCATTCAGCTCCTCACATTCCTCCAGGGCGGTACGCACCGTATCCCTGTCCACGCCCTTATTCTGAAGGTCATACTCAATCTGTCTGACGCTCTTTCTTCCTGCCATCTGGCGGATATAATTCTGTGCAAAGCGCATATCATCCGTATAATGAAAGGATGCCACATAGGACAATGCCTGTTCTATGGTTTCCTCCGGATATCCGTCAAGCCTGAGACGGCTTTCCAGCTGCCCGACAGTCCTGTCGGATGTCTTGAGCAGATTCATGCAGCGAAGCCTTGATCTCTTTTTCAGGATCTCATCATAGATCAGACGGACTGACGCATCAGGAAGATCCTCCTGTGCATGAATCTGAAGCTTCCGGATCTCGCCCAGGTAGAGCACAAAGGAGGTTCCATCCTCCATCAGGATCTTTGCCTTCCTGTCAGAGATCTTCCTTACTTCCTTCACCAGCATCTGATCCAATCCCTCCGGCCGCAGCAGTGCTCTCATCCCTGTCCTGCTCCAGACCCGGCGCCTGACCCTGCCCGGCATCTTCTCCCTGCTCCAGCCCGAAATGAACCCTTACCTTCCGGACGACCTCATCGAACACCTCCGGATGCTCCGACAGATACTGCTTCGCATTCTCTCTTCCCTGTCCGATCTTGTTGCCTTCGTAGGCATACCACGCGCCGCTCTTCTGAATGATATCCAGGTTTGCGGCAAGGTCGATCACATCCCCTTCGCGGGAGATCCCCTTGCCGAACATAATGTCAAATTCCGCTTCGCGGAAAGGCGGAGCGACCTTGTTCTTGACCACTTTGATCCGGGTACGGTTCCCGATCACTTCCCCCTGCTGACGGATCGACTCAATCCGCCTGACATCCATCCGGACAGAGGAATAGAACTTCAGCGCCCTGCCTCCGGTCGTTGTCTCAGGATTCCCGAACATCACACCTACCTTCTCCCGAAGCTGATTGATAAAGATCACCACACTGTTCGACTTGCTGATGACACCCGTCAGCTTGCGCAGCGCCTGGCTCATCAGCCTTGCCTGAAGGCCGACATGGGAGTCTCCCATATCCCCATCGATCTCGGCCTTCGGCACAAGCGCCGCGACAGAGTCCACGATGATGATATCCACCGCGCCGGAACGGACCATCGTCTCACAGATCTCAAGGGCCTGCTCTCCGTTATCCGGCTGGGAGATATACAGATTGTCGATATCAACTCCGATATTGCGCGCGTATACCGGATCAAGTGCGTGCTCCGCATCGATAAAGCCTGCAATGCCTCCGCGCTTCTGCGTCTCCGCCACCATGTGGAGCGCAACCGTCGTCTTTCCGGAGGATTCCGGGCCGTAGATCTCAATGATCCGTCCCCTCGGGATTCCGCCCAGTCCCAGTGCAATATCGAGGCTCAACGAACCTGTCGGTATCGTCTCGACATTCATGTTCGCCGTATTCTCGCCCAGGCGCATGACCGCGCCCTTCCCATACTGCTTCTCGATCTGGGATAATGCCGCATCAAGCGCGCGCATCTTCTCCTGGTTCTTCAATTCCGATGGGGCTGTGACCGCAGCCTGCGTTTTTCTTGCCATATCCTTCTCTCCTCTTCTCAGTCAGTCCATGCAGAACCTCCCGGTCGAAAACATGTTCGTGAACGAACGTTCGATACATATACTACAGGAACCGACCTGCTGTGTCAAGTTTTTCTTTTTGTCTTACAGGGATAAACGGATGTTCCAGGAACAGGGAACGGATGGGGATGCAAAAGAAAGGAATTTGTAACTGATCAGGACAGCCCGAAGCACTTGCTGCTGAGGGCGTATGTAAGGATCTGTTACAGAATAACTTGTACATCTGACTTGTCCAAACGCTCATCTGCTGCGTTGGAAAGCCTCGCCGTAGTAAGTATAAATGAAATGGCATCGGACGATTCAGGATGCGAAGCTGGCCCGATGCGTCACGGTTCAGAACAGCTTCTGAACAGTGACAGGAATTCCTCAATCCCATATATAACGCAAATCAGAAACAATGTCAACTATAAAGTTGCACACGTCACACATATATGTACATCATCTATAGTTCACGCCAATGCCATACCCCGGCCAGCGGGACTGCCGGCGAATGAAGCCACTCCAAAGCACGGGAAGACTTGCTGAAGTTTCCTTCCCGTGCTGCTGATTTCAGGTGATGATCTTACGGATGTCATTGAACATGATAAACACCATGACACCCATCAGAACCGCAAAACCGGCAAGATTGATATACGCCTCGATGTTTTCTCCCAGCTTTTTCTTTCGGATGCCTTCCACGATGAGGAGCACGATTCTTCCTCCATCCAGGGCCGGGAAGGGGATCAGGTTCATGACACCCAGATTTGCCGAAAGCAGGATTGCCATGTTCAGCATATTCAGAAACAGCATGAACACCCCTTCTTTTCTGGTTTCCTTATAGGTGTCGCTGATGGCCCCTACGATGCCCACCGGCCCGGAAACGTCATCCACGGATACCCTCCCTCTCCCGATCATGGCAAGGCTCGAAAGGGTGGTGCCGATCCAGTATTTCACCTCATAGAGGGAGTAGCGCAGGATCACAAAGACATTGCCATGGGCCGAAAAACGACCGCCGCCATACATTCCCAGGACTGACGCCGTGGATCCCTGTGTGCTGCCCAGCGTGACCATGGCATCCATCTTCTTCCCGTCATGTTCCCACTCTACCGGAATCTGAACCGCTTTCCATGCCCCTGCCGTCCGGGCCGACTGTCTCGCATCAAGGTCAAAGGTTACATAATTCGCAATATCCCTGTAGATCGTAATCCTGCGCCCGTCAATTGACGTGATCGTGTCTCCCCGCACGATCCCGGCTTTTGCCAGTGGAGAGTCCTCCGTCAGATATTCCGGCACAGAGGCGTCATACCCGGCAGACCCGATGATGATCGCCGCAAACAGAAAAGCAAGGATAAAGTTAAAAACCGGGCCTGCGGCAACGATCAGGATCCTCTGCCAGATCTTTTTCGTCCCGAATGCCCCCGGTGTCATATCATCTCCGTCCTCGCCCTTCATCAGGCAGCTCCCGCCGAAAGGCAGGAGCTTGACACTGTAACGGGTATTGCTTTTTCTGCTGACATGGCTCAGCAGCCTGGGCCCCATTCCAAGGGAGAATTCCAGCACCTCGACACCGCATAAGCGTGCCATGGAAAAATGTCCGAATTCATGAAACAGCACAATCACGCTGAAGATTATTACCGCAATGATAATACTCATAACCGATCGATCTCCGCATACACTTCTTTTTCCACCTCCAGGATGGCGGGGACATCAGGATCAGGCAATACCGTATGGGCATCCATACAGGATTCTATGATCCGGTAAATATCCATAAATGCGATTTCCCCTTTCAGGAACTTCCTGACCGCCTTTTCATTCGCCGCATTAAAAACGGTCGGCATGCTTCCGCCCTCCTTCATTGCCCTGACCGCAAGGGGCAGCCCCCTGAACACGGAGGTATCCGGCCGTTCAAATGTCAGATGCCGCAGGGCAAACAGATCAAGCCGTTCTGTGTCCATCCCCCGCCTGTCCGGCCAGAACAGGGCATACTGGATCGGCAGGCGCATGTCCGGCGTCCCCATCTGGGCGATCACCGCCCCGTCCACAAACTGCACTGCCGAGTGGATCACGCTCTGCGGCTGAACAACTACTTCGATCCTGTCGCAGTCCACTCCAAACAGCCATCCCGCCTCCATGACCTCCAGTCCCTTATTGACCAGGGTCGCACTGTCCACCGTGATCTTGGGACCCATGCTCCAGTTCGGATGCTTCAGAGCATCCTCAACCGTAACCGCCTCCAGGTCGTCAAGGCTTCTCCCCCGGAAAGGGCCGCCGGAGCAGGTGAGAAGAAGCTTCTCAATCCTGTCATAGTTTTCCCCGTTCAGCGACTGAAAGATCGCTGAATGCTCGGAATCCACCGGCAGGATCTTCACCCCGCACTCCCTGGCCAGGGGCATGATGAGATGCCCCGCCGTAACAAGCGTCTCCTTATTGGCCAGTGCGATATCCTTTCCCGCACGGATCGCCGCGATTGTCGGCTGGATTCCGATCATGCCGACAATCGCCGTCACGGTCATGTCAGCATCCTTGAAGGACGCAGCCTCAATCAGGCCGTCCATGCCGCTTACGACGGTAACATCCAGATCCTTCACGCGGGCGCGAAGATCCCTTGCATCGGCCTCATCCGCCAGCGCGGCAAGGCGCGGCCTGAACTCCCGGATCTGCTCCTCCAGCTTCGACACATTTTTACCGGCCGCCAGGGCAGTGACCTGAAGATCCGGATGATGCCTTACCACATCGAGGGTCTGCGTTCCGATTGAACCCGTGCTTCCCAGAATGGATAGTCTTTTCATGCTCTTTTCGCTCCTTCAAAGTCAGGATGATCTTTGTCGTATCTGTGTTTTGCAGTTACAAGTCACACCCCCGCCAGCGGGTCGGCCTGTGGGTGTGACTTGCAATGCTCCCGTTCCAGCCTGGTGTCCCGGGATCCCGCTGCCAGCGGGGCAGGCTTCGGGGCGCCATCTCCCTCATACCACGGTGATGTATGCAAGCAGGTAGATGATCGGCGCAGTAATGATGACCGAATCATAACGGTCAAGAATCCCGCCATGTCCCGGGATCAGCTTCCCATAATCCTTGATATTATGGTTCCTCTTGATCGCGGACGCCGCCAGGTCGCCGACCATGGAGACAAGGGCCCCGACCGCACTGATCAGCGGAAAGACCAGAATGGTATTCACGCCGGTGGTCATGAAGCGTCCCACGCAGGCCGCATAGATCCCGCCGATCACAGCTGCTCCTGCCACGCCTCCAATCGCTCCCTCCACGGTTTTCTTCGGACTCAGGACAGGTGCCAGCTTATGCTTCCCAAACAGCCGGCCTGTCACATAGGCCATCGTATCGCATCCCCAGGAGCAGATAAAGATCAGCCAGACCGAAAACGCTCCGTCCTTCAACGCCCTGGTCTGATAGATGAAACTCAGGCTGACCGCCACATACACAATTCCGAAAAAAGCCGCCATGACCTGATCTGCGTGATAGTTCGGATACAGGAACACATAGATAAACAGCAGCGCGATCATCGCGGCCAGGATACCGGGCAGGTAATAATCCCTCCGGCCAAACCAGACCAGTACATAGAATCCGATCGCTCCGGCATAGGCAATGATGGTCAGAAGATTTTCCGATCTCTTCCTGACTCCCACGGCCCGGTACAGTTCAAACATCCCGATCAGCGAAATGACCAGCAGAAAAGCGTACAGCACAGGCCCTCCCAGACAAACTGCGCCGATCATGATAGCCAGCAGGATCACCCCGCTGATCAGTCTGGTGACAAACATATCAATCAGTCCTCCTCACCTTTTTTCAGGCCGCCGTAACGCCGTGTACGGCGATTGTATTCCTCGATCGCAAGCTCCAGGTCTTTTTTGGAAAATGCAGGCCATGGTGTCTTGGTAAAATACAGCTCCGCGTATGACAGCTGCCACATCAGATAATTGCTCAGCCGCATCTCTCCGCTCGTCCGGATCAGAAGGTCCGGATCCGGAATATCCGCCGTATCCAGGTAAGAAGAAATCGTCTCCTCCGTAATCTGTGACGGATCACCGATCCTTCCTGTCTTCACGTCCTCTGACAGCTTCCGGACTGCCCTGACGATCTCATCACGGCTTCCGTAATTGATGGCAAGCTGAAAGTTCAGTCCTGTATTGTTCCTGGAGCTCTCCACCAGTTCCCGGAGGTTCTTCCTGAGGGTATCATCCAGCTCATCTTCCTTCCCGAGAACCCGGCAGCGCATATTATTTTCCCGCGCCTGGCGGATCGCGGTGCGGGTATAGCTGTGAAAGAGCTTCATCAAAGCCTTCACTTCATCCTGGCTGCGCCTCCAGTTCTCAGTGGAGAACAGGTAGACCGTCAGATATTTGATGCCCAGGTCATCCGCCGCCCGGCAGATTACCTCTACGTTAGCAGCGCCTTTGACATGTCCGTAATTGCGCGGCATATTTCTGGATTTCGCCCAGCGGCCGTTCCCATCCAGAATGATCGCCACATGACGTGGTATCTCCATCATATGCTCCTTCCTCGTTTTAGATTTTTCCAATCAGGAGAAAAGGCTGCCTGGCGGGGTCTTCCCGTATCGGCAGCCTCCTGTGAAATACAAAATACATGTGGCCGGCATGAAGGCTCAGACCGTCAGGATATCCTTGGACTTCTCTTCGACCATCTTGTCGATCTCCTTGATCTTCGCGTCTGTCTCTTTCTGAAGATCGTCCTGAAGATCAGCAACCTCATCCTCCGAGATCTCATCCTTCAGCTTCTTGAATGACTTATCCGCGTCACGCCGGATATTGCGCACCGCAACCTTCGCAGCTTCACCCTTCTTCTTCACATCCTTTGTAAGGTCTTTCCTGCGTTCCTCTGTCAGCTCCGGGAACACCATGCGGATCACTTTCCCGTCCGTGGTAGGATTGATTCCGATATCAGCCATATTGATGGCCTTGATCACCTCTTTGATCATATTGGGTTCCCACGGAGCAATCTGGAGGATGCGCGCTTCCGGAACCGTGACATTACCTACCTGAGAGACGGGAACAGGCGAACCGTAATAATCGACCCGGACCTTACTGATCACGGCAGGATTCGCGCGGCCGGCACGGATCGTCTTGAACTCCTCCTCCAGGTTTGAAAGCGTCTTGCTCATCTTCTCCACATAAGGCTTCAGTCTGCTGTCCATATTCCTTCTCCTTTCTTTCCTTTATCAAAACTGATCGTCACTGTTCAAAGCCTGTTCTGAACAGTTGCAAAACAATACTTTATACAGTGACAAGCGTCCCGTCAATCTCGCCCCGCGCAGCACGCAGGATACTGTTTTCCTCATTCAGCCCAAATACATACATCGGCATCCGGTTCTCCCTGGCCAGGATGGATGCCGTCATATCGACCACCTTCAGTCCCTCCGCGATCACCTCGTCGATCGTAATCGTCTCATACTTATGGGCCTTCGGATTGTCCTTTGGGTCATCATCATAGACACCGTCCACTGACTTCGCCAGGAGGATCTGCTCCGCCTCAATCTCGATCGCACGCAGAAGCGTTGCCGTATCCGTTGAGAAGTACGGATGTCCCGTCCCTCCCGCAAAGAATACAACCTCGCCCTGCTCCAGGGCTCCCACAGCCGCGTCTTTGGAGAACAACTCCGTAAAGTTGCCGCAGACAAAAGGAGTCATCACTCTCGTCCTAAGCCCCTGTGAACGGAAGATCTCAGAGACATAGATACAATTCATGATGGTTGCCAGCATCCCGATCTGGTCCGCCTTCGTCCGCTCCATATTCCCGCTGGAACGTCCCCTCCAGAAGTTGCCTCCGCCCGTCACAACGGCGATCTGCATCCCCTCCAGCACAAGCTCCTTCACCTGAGCTGCAATTCCAAGAACCGTCTGCTCATCAAAACCGGTCTTCTTCTCCCCGGCAAGCGCCTCACCGCTCAATTTCAGCAATACTCGTTTCATGTTATGTCCCTCCGGCTGGATTCATTTGTTACGGACAATCATACCATATCCCGGAAAGCAAATCCATAGACACATGAGTGAACATGAGTGATAAGTCACATCCCGTTGCAAGTCACACCCCGCCCAGGGTATGACTTGCAGCCACTGATGCGCTTTGACGGAGAGTTCCTTATCTACTATAATCATTACGGTTCCGTTTCACGGAGAATAAAAATAGTTATCATTCAGGAGATCCACATCATGAAGGCAAACTCCCATTTCAGCATACACGTTACATGGGCCGTAAAAGGTGCTGCCGTTTTATTGCTGCTCTTCCACCACCTGTTTTTCAATTCCCCCGGATATGTAGACAGATATGAAGTTTCCTCTGTCCCCCTCTCCTGGCCGGTTCTCAATTCCCTGAGTTATTACGCGAAAATATGCGTGTCTGTCTTTGTGTTCATGACAGGGTACGGGATGGCCGTAAGGATGAAGACCTTAGATACAAAGCAGCGGCAGAAGTATACGCTTTCCCGTTTTCTGAAGCTGGAAAGCACGATTATCTTTCTGTATCTGTTCGCCATCCTGACTACCGTTCTGAAACCTTCCAGCCTGCTCCAATACTTCAAAGAGGGACGCCTGAAAGGTATCCTTTTGATGGTGATCGACGGCCTTGGCCTGGCGAATTTCTTTGATACGGTCCGGCTGATCGGTTCCTGGTGGTATCTCTCATTCGCTATTTTCCTGATCTTCCTGATGCCGGTTATGCTGAAGCTTTACGAACAATTCGGGTTCTCCACTGTCGTGCTTGCCGCGATGATATCCATGTTTGGAATTGATGAGACATATGCAGTCGGCCTTTATCTGTTCACATTCACACTTGGCATCTTCCTGGAAGAAAGCAGCATGATTCCGCACATTCGTACCTTCTGCACCACTCATTCCGGGTTACTGAAATGCCTTGCTGTTTTTCTGCTGATGTTTATCGGATGCTCCCTGATCCGAATCCGCTGGGGGTTCTATCCATGGATGAACGGACTGTGCGCGTTATTTCTGGTACTGACGCTCTTCACGATCGTTGATCTTTGCGGGCTGCGCCTGATCCCGCTGGAGATACTGGGAAAATATTCCTTTCCCATATATTTGACACATTCACTTATCTACGACCACTATCTCACCAGGATTGTCTACTCTCCCAAAAACTGGATTCTGATTCTTGCATGGATGACTGTCCTCTGCCTTGGGCTGGCTGTGGCCCTGGAAGCCCTGCGCAAGCTCATTCGCTGGGACAGAATCCGGCTGTGGCACCTGGCTGACCTGTAATTATGCCCCCATTGGCAGGCAAGCATGCCCGCACGGCAAGCTTGTCCGCCAATAGGAGCAATCCTTTATTGCACAGAACAAATCACACATCCTGCAAAGACAGCGAAGAACACAGATTGTTCTTCGCTGTCCGGCTGAATTATTACTCCATGTAACTGTTCAGAACCTGTTCTGAACAGTTACGCATCGGGCGATGCTTCGCA
>CAMJIC010000087.1 GCA_946405675.1 uncultured Clostridia bacterium | reverse complement strand
CACTTTCATACGCCCTCAGCAGCAAGTGCTTCGGGCTGTCCTGAACAGTTACCATCTTTCATCATTCTCCACACCGTCAGTCAGCTATGATCAGTATAGCTGATTTTCCGATAAAATAATACTCGTATTTGCACTGTCATTTCCACTCTGTTTTGTTTATTTTCCATACATGTAACTGTTCAGAACCTGTTCTGAACAGTTACGCATCGGGCGATGCTTCGCATCCTGAATCGCCCGATGCCACTTAATATACACTTTCATACGCCCTCAGCAGCAAGTGCTTCGGGCTGTCCTGAACAGTTACCATCACATCTCATTCCCCTGCAACAGGCATCCTTACCTGAATCGCTTCATTGTCGATCACATAAGAATAATCATAATCGATCTCATCGCTGTCCTTATCCGTATCCAGATTTTCAAAGCTCTCATCCAGGAACGCGCGGTACGGATCCCACGTGGTCAGCACCAGGGTGAGATGATGCCCGGGAGCCACCGTGTAAACGGTTGGCATCATATAGAACGTATAATCATAGAAACGCCCTGCTTCCAGCCGGCTGGTCTCGGTATATTCTCTGGAGGCATAACCGCTGCCCGGATTGGTCAGATCCGTCCACCCATAGGACAGAACCTTCGCTCTCGTCAGATCCTGGACATATTCCTCGATATCTGTGCTGCCCCAGGAGGCTGCCCCTTCATATCTTCCGATCACTCTCGCAGGCAGGTTGTTCGACAGCCGGTCCTTTGTCATATAAGCGCTGAACGTACTCCCGTCATCCGCGGTATCCACCAGAACCGCGGTAATCATCAGTCCCTCATACTCCGTGATCTCCGAGGACAGCTTCAGATGGATCTCCGGTACCCCGTACACGGTGGTATTTTCCGGAAGTTCGATGGGATAATAAGCAGCGAGGGCATCCTCTGTCAGGTTCATATAGAAAATGTCACGCGTATCCTGCGGCGCTCTGTCCGCCTCTGCCGCCCCCTGGGCCCCGGTATGGTCGGAAAAGGTCTGCGCCATCTCCCTGGACCGGACAACGCTGGTGGCTGTCTCATACGAAACCGGCGCATCCACATACTGGAAATCCCGCCAGCTGTCATAGGCTTTCCAGGTTCCGTCAATATTGGACTGGACCAGCACCGCAGGCATGTCCTGCGCGCCATTGTCCACGCCATACAGGTAATGCGCCAGCCATCGGTTGACGGTTTCATTCCAAAGCTCACCATTCACGATCGTATTATCCAGGCAGTTATGGCCGTTCTGATGAAGCACCAGCCTGACATTCGCTCCTGCCTTCCGGAATGCCTGGACCATGAGATCCGCCTGCTTTGTCGTCACATTGTAGTCATTCAGTCCCTGGATGACCAGGGCGGAGCAGTGGATATTCTCCCAGTCCTCCGAGTAATCGGATTCCTCCCAGATGGGTGCGTAATTCCCATTGGTCTCCTCCTGGTCACCGGCGATCTGGTTCAGCCAGGAGACATATTCCGGGTTCAGGACCGTCCAGTCCTTATCCAGGTAAACCCCGCCGCAGTTGAAGGAAGAAAGGGTGTCTGCATAGTTGACGTCAAAGATCGTGGAAACCCCCTGGGAATTGGTGTAGTCATACCAGCTGGCGATGCCTGCGACCGGAATCACGGTGACCAGGCCCTCCACGCCGGTGGTCGCAACCTCGAAGGGCAGTGTACCCCCGTAAGAGACGCCTGTCATGGCCACCTTTTTGTTGGACCAGTCAGCCTTGATCTCGATGTTGCTGGTCCTGTCAGTAAATGCGCGCCGGTTCCCCGCCAGCCATTCCACCACAGCTTTGTGGCTGTCCCGCTCCAGGTGGGTGCCGCACAGTTCGAAGCCTTCCGACCCATATGTTCCGATCCCGCTGGCCACCACAACTGCATACCCTCGGGACAGGTAATAATCATACACCTCGGCATACCCGACGCCGGTCTTCCCTTCCAACGGTGAATCCTTCGGCGAAGTCGGAACAGTGTAACCCCAGTCGCGGGCCGGATCCACAAGGTCAGCCGCCTCCATGCTGCTCATCTCACCGGCCGGCTCCCGCTTCTCACACTCCCGGTACAGATCCTCATAATGAAAGGGGACATCGGTTTCCGGGTAATCCTGGGTCATCGTGCCGGCCCCGTAAGGCGTCGGGTCATAGATCGTCCCGGCCTTGTACTTTCCCTCCACGGCTGCCCTGGGCACCTGCACCAGAGCCTTGACCAGATCCGCCATCCCATCGTTGTCGGTGTCATTGTCCGTCTCCACATAGACGCAGAACCGAAGCACATCGCTGCCCTCATTGGTATAGGCCGGATCCCGCATGTAGGAAACCTCCAGGACCGGCTGAAGAACCCCGTCCTCAATCACAAGGTAATCATTCTGGAGATCCTTTTTCTCCGTCTCTGTCTCCGCCCCGAAAGCAGGGATCGTCAAAGCACACGCAAGCAGCAAAGACAACACAGCAGTTTTTTTCACTTCAATCTCCTCCCTTTCTTCCTCATTCTCATAGACCTTACATACCCGCCAGCTTCCTTGGAACCTGTCGCGTCAATACCAGCCAGAATCTGCTCATTATACTTCCCTGTTTCTCAAATCTCGCAGAACAGGATTCCGTTGACTAAGGATCTGTTACAGAATAACTTGTACATCTGACTTGTCCAAACGCTCATCTGCTGCGTTGGAAAGCCTCGCCGTAGTAAGCAGATTCTACACAAAAAATAAAACAGTCAGCCTGCGTCATTCTCATCCGGGTGCCTCATATGCAAAGTGCCTGTCGTCACCAGGCAGCCATTCCTGCGTGAGAACAGGCAGATGCCGTCTCCGGTGATCTCCATCCGTATCTTCTGCCCGATCTGATAGGTAACTTTGCCGAAGGAAACCCCCGTCAGCAGATAGTTCCCCACACGGATCCGAACAGTGGTCTCCATCCCTGTGGGCATCGCCGAGAAGACCTCGCCCTCCAGCGGCCCATCCTCGCAGATCGACAGAAATTCCGGCCTCACCCCGATCACCCAGTCATCCGGTGACAGGCAATCCCTGCTCTCCTCCCGGCCTGTGACGGTCCTGACCGGATATTGGAAAAGGGTATCCTCATTCTCCTTCGCGACAGGCCTGTCCGGCTTTTGGACAGCAGCTTCCCTGCTCTCCTGCTCCTGATACCATTCCTGTGCACTGATCTTCCGGGAAGAGACAAAGACCGCTTCATAGTGATCCAGGACAGACAGCGTAAAGCTTCCGTCCTCTCCCTGGTGCCCGTGTCCATTGATGAAATTGATCGCCGGATTTCCCACAAAATCAGCCACGAAGGTATTCTCCGGCTTCCCGTAGATCGTCAAAGGCTCATCATACTGCTGCAGGACGCCATTTGAGATCAGACAGATCCTGGTCGCCAGTGTCATGGCCTCCATCTGGTCATGAGTCACATAGACGAAGGTGCTCCCGGTGGAATGGTGCAGCCGCTGCAGCTCGGAGCGCATCTCCAGCCGAAGCTTGGCATCCAGGTTGCTCAGGGGTTCATCCATGAACAGCACCCTCGGACCCGGCGCCAGGGTCCTCGCGATCGCCACGCGCTGCTGCTGTCCCCCGGAAAGCTCTCCCGGATACCGGTCCAGGAAAGGCTGGATCTTTACGATCTCGCTTACCCGCTGAACGACCCTTTCGATCTCCTCTTTTGTCAGCTTCCGCGCCTGTCCTTTGGCCAAAGGATCCCTCCTGATCTCGCCCTCCTCCGACACCGACAGCCCGGCCTCCCTGAGATTGCCCAGTCCGAACGCAATATTCTTGCGGACAGTCATATTCGGCCACAGGGCATAGTTCTGGAACAGGAACCCGACACGCCTCTTGTTCGCGGGAACATTGATCCCCGCCTCACTGTCAAATACAGGTACGCCATCTATGGTGATCCTGCCCGTGGTCGGCGTCTCCAGTCCCGCGATCATGCGCAAAGTCGTCGTTTTTCCGCATCCGGAGGGTCCCAGGAGCGTGACAAACGCATTATCCTCGATCACCAGGCTCAGGTCATCCACGGCATAGAAGCCGCCCCAGCGTTTTGTAACATGCGATAATTCAATTCTTGCCATTCTCTGCCTTCCTGTTGTTTTTCGTAACTGTTCAGAACCTGTTCTGAACAGTTAGGATCTGTTACAGAATAACTTGTACATCTGACTTGTCCAAACGCTCATCTGCTGCGTTGGAAAGCCTCGCCGTAGCCCGCATCGGGCGATGCTTCGCATCCTGAATCGCCCGATGCCACTTAATCTACACTTTCATACGCCCTCAGCAGCAAGTGCTTCGGGCTATCCTGAACAGTTACTGTTTTTCTTCTTTCTGTTTTCTCCGCTCCCGCTGATCCCGGAATCAATGCTGGCACCGGTCAAAAGGTTCACCAGTGTATTGATGATCAGGATCAGAACGACCAGGATCAGGTTGATCCCGCTCGAAAATGCATACAGCCCCATCTCATCATAATAGCTCAGCATCGTAGTTATGATCTTCCCCTGCCCGCACAAAAGCATGAACAGCGTCAGTTCACGCAGGCAAGTCATAAAGGGCAGCAGGTACCCGCTGATGATGGATGTTTTCTGGATCGGAATAACAATGCACAGCATCCGTTTCCACCAGGGGATATCCTGGATGATGGCCGCCTCTTCGATCTCACCGGACAGCTGCATCATGGAATTCAGAGCGCTCCGGCTGGCAAAGGGGATGTACTTCACGGTACCTGCCAGGATCAGCAGCAGGAAGGTATTGTAGATGCCCGCGCTTGAACCGAACACGAAAAAGGCTGCGCCCACCGCCAAAGACGGCATCAGGTAAGGCAGAAACGCAATCTGGTTGACATAGGCTGCCCATTTGCTCCTGCGGTTTTTACTGACGCAATAACCGATCAGCAATCCGATGGTTCCCGCCAGAAGCGCGCAGGCCACCGCAAGGAAGAAGGTACCCTTGAACGCGTTCAGGATTTGCGGATTAAACAGGATTCCCTTCTGCCCATACATGCCGCTTTCGGCTGCAGGCTCCCTGGTCACCCACCATTTCAGGGTCGTATTGCCTGAAAGCCCATGCGTCAGGAAGGAATAATCCCCGGGGTTCGGCAGGAACGTCTCCGTGGCAAACATCACCACAGGAAGGATCCCTGTCATCATGGTAAGGACAGTGAACAAGGCAGTGAGTACATATTTTGCCGCTCCCAGCTTCACCAGGCTCCTTTGCCCGGACTTACCGGTCACGGTCGTATAATTCGCCCGGCCCGAAGTCGTCCTTTGGTTGATGATCAGGATCAGAAATCCAAACAGCATCATGATCACCGCCAGAATGCTGGCCTGCCCGGCCCGGCTTGCGTTCATTTCCACATACTGGGTAGAGAGTGTATTCAGCTTCAGATAATGGGGAACCGGGTAAGATCCCATGGCACTGGAAAAAACCAGAAGCACCGTACTGAGGATGGCAGGCTTCACCAAGGGCAGCGTCACCCTAAGGAAGGTCTTCCATCCCGGCGTGTTCAGGATCATCGCCGCCTCCTCCAGGCTGGCATCCATGTTGCGGAAGATCCCGCCGATCAGGATATAGGCAAATGGCGCATAATGGAGCGCCAGCACCACCGAAACCGGAAACAGGCCCTCGCACCACCACTTTGGCAGATACAGCCCCAGCACAGAAGCGAACAAGCCATCGCTTCCTCCCGATGCTGCGTTGCTGTTAAACAGGCTCTTCCACAACATTGCCAGCGTCCACTGCGGCATAATATAGGGAAAAATAAAGACGGAGCTCAGGTACCTCTTCCACTTCAGGTCCGTTCTCGTCACAAGATAAGCAAATATGCCGCCGTACAGGATTGCTCCGAGGCAGGCGAATACGCTGACCAACACGGAATTCAGAAGCGGTGTCCACAGATAGACGGACGCAACGCTCTGTGTGACCCGCCTGCGCCCGACCCTGGTGGTGATCGTGTCCGTAAACAGGTTCGTCCAGTTATAGCCCGTCACCGTCGTCCCCAGCAGCTCCTTCTGGGACGCGGCCGCATTCGCTGATGCATCGATGCTTCCGGGATGCAGCCTGATGGTATCCCGGACGATCGTCAGCATCGGATAGATCGTCGATATGGTCAGGACAATGCCGAGCACAAGCAGAATGACATTCTGCGGTTTGGAAAAAAAGGTGCGGATCCGGTTTTGCACCGGCTTTAAAAAACCGGACCGCCCTGCTTTTGGTTTACTCATATCTACAGCCGCTATTCATAGAATAGCAAAGCTTTCCTCCTTCGGATCTGATAACTGTTCAGAACTTGTTCTGAACAGTTACACATCGGGCGATGCTTCGCATCCTGAATCGCCCGATGCCACTTAATCTACACTTTCATACGCCCTCAGCAGCAAGTGCTTCGGGCTGTCCTAAAGAGTTACCGGATCTGATCCTTATCTGTCGGCTACGATCCCGTCGATCCAGTCACTCATGGCCCCGGAAACGGAAGCGCAGTAAGCAGGGTCTTCCACGACTAGTTTTCCTTGATGGATCCACCAGTCATAGCCACGGTCATTCTTGGCAGGGAACTGATCGCCGCCATCCTTGCTGTGATCCTGATTGCAGACAGGATTGGGAGAATATCCGCCCATATCCTTGCCCCACGGAGAAAAGCCCTCGCGAGTCGTGGTCATAAAGGCAATCATGGCGCAGGCAGTCCAGGGCAGAGGGCTGGTTTTTGGAATCATCAGATAATGCTTGTAGGCAAAGCCTCCGATTCCCACATAATCGTCCTGGTAAGCCGCGATGGTAATATTGTTCACCGAAGACTGGGCTGTCTCCTCTATGTTGCGGATCTTCGAATACACCAGAAGGCCGGTCTGATCCTTTGCGGAAGCGCTCGCAAGCGTATTGCAGATCGGCGCGTCATCGGTCTGCGCGTTGTATTTCTCACACCACAGGCAGTCCCAGGCAAGGCTGTACTGGACATTCTCTCCCTCCAGCCCCAGATCCTCGGCATCCAGCTTCATGTCCTCGATCAGATCATCGTACTCCTTGTTTTTGCCATCCCATGCTTCATAGGCTTCCTTCGCGATCGCCGCATACTCATCATCGGTCATCATATAAAGAAAATTCTTGTTGATCGGTTCCGAATTCACGCCCATGAAAAGGGGTGCTTCCCCATCCCGGACAAAGTCCCACATATTCTTCCAGGTCTTCTTCCCCTGATTGTTAAACATGAAAACCTTATTCAATGTCTGCACGACCAGAGGATTTTCATTCCCGTCCCGGGCCACGCCCTCAGCCTCACGCCAGTCCTTTGGCACAAAATTCAGCAAAAGGCCCGTATCCATCATCTTGCTCTTAACCTGGTTTCCATCCTGGATCAGTGTCATGGACATGATATGGTTGCTGCCCTCAATGTCCTCGGTCAGCTGGTCAAAGATCTTATTCTCCTTCGGCTGCTGCCATCCGCCCTCATAATCCAGCCTGTAGGAAGGATCAATCTTCTGAAGCTCTTCCACAAGCAAAGGAAGCACGATCTGTCCGCGGCCTGAATTGCCCACCGCGTCAAACCGTTTCCCGTCAGACTCCTCGATCGCCTTCTGGTACAGCTCCTGCAAAGACATCTCCTCAGCCTGCCTGATAACCTCCTCCACCGGCTGCGCGCACACAGACACGCTCATAGCCGCAGCCAGCATGGCACCGACCGCAAAAGATACCATTTTTTTCATATAAGTCTCCCTTCGTAATCATGTATCATTCGATGACTCAAGTATATAATCAAATATTGACCCGGACAAGACAAAAACAATGCAGGGCAAAAACACTTTGAATCTTACTGATAGCAGACCGGCACATGAGGTGATATAATAGTTCTGTTTCAGAACGCTTCGTGAATCGTTTTTCAACGAATGCCCTGAAACCGATACTGCAAGCCACACTCCGGCCTGCGGGAAAGCCAATGAGAGGGAATGCGCACCCTGGCAGGGAGGCGGGCAGCTTGCAGCGAATCGATACTTGTAACCTGCAGCCTGAATGGAGGTATAAAATGAAAAAATCATACGGAATCTTATTGGCGGCAGCCATGGCGGCTGCTCTGGGCATGCCGGCCGCCGCAGCCGAGACGGAAGCTTTGGCTGAGACGGAAGCCGCAGCAACAGGGACATATCTGGCGGAATACCCGGAAGAAGGACTGACTGTTGCAATTCCGGCGTCACTTTCGAACACGAAAGGGTATTTCACCCCGGAAGCCTGCGGCGCGCTTGACGATGACCACCACGTATACGGCGTCGTATTCATCTATTTCCCGATGTCAGAGGAGGAAGTCAGCGAGGCGTTCTATGGAGAGGATGCCACGGAAGAGCAGTATTATGAGGTCTTGAATTCTCAGATCGCCCCCTCTTTCTTCCTTGCGAGCGAGCTGGATCCGGAAGAGACCGCCAAAGCCTATGAGGAGTGGGATCAGGGATTCTATCCGATGGATTTCGACCACGCCTCCGTGCTTGGCTCCTCGGACGGGTACACCTATTATCTGGTTGACCTGAAGAAGGAAAAACTGGATGAGTATACAGCCGCCCTTGAGAAAGAATATGCCGATGAGGTCACTTCCGTGCAGGAACAGCTCCACGAAGTGATGAAGAGCGCCACCACCTATGCGCCGGAAGATCCGCTGAAAGACCTGATCGGCGATAAGATTGAGTTTACATTGAAGGACCTGGACGGGAACACCGTTGAAAGCAAGGATCTGTTTGCGAAGAATAAGGTCACGATGATCAACTGCTGGGGAACCTGGTGCGGCGCCTGCATGAGCGAGATGGATTACCTGAAGGAGCTCAGCGAGAAAGTGCAGGAAGCCGGAGGCGGCATTGTCGGCTTTGCGTGGGAGAAAACCACAGAGGATGCAGCCTACGGGAAGACCAAAGAGTTCATCACGGAGAATGGAATTCCTTACCCGAATGTCCGGATGCCGCTGGAGCTTGTTGAACAGGTGAGCGGATTCCCGACCTCGATCTTTGTCGACCAGGAAGGAAAGGTTCTTGGCGCTCCCATTGTCGGAGCCAATACGCCAGCCTATGACTCCGGCTTTAACCGCTACCTTGGTTTGAAGGATGAGGGTGCGGAGACAGAAACCGAGGCTGCACCCGACTCCCAGGATAAGTCAGCTGCTCCGGCAGCGATCCAGACCGGATATGATGTCAATGTCAAGGACGCGGATGGTCCGGTCGCAGGCGTCATGATCCAGTTCTGTGACGATTCCACCTGCAACATGGGTACGACGGATGAGAATGGTGTTGCGCACTTTGACCTGCCCTCCGGCAAGGAATACGAGATCCATATACTGGTCGCACCGGACGGCTATCAGGAGGATGAGACGGTCTATCATCCGGACGAGAACAATCAGGCAACAATCGAGCTGAAGAAGGCTGAGTGAGACTGCACGCAGCACAACCGGTCTGATTGCAGAAGTTCAAAGAACAGCAAAGCAATGCAGGTTCTTAATCCTTGAAGATCAAGGTGCTGTGAAATAGATCCTATGAACCTATGAAAAAGAACGCCTTTCGGTGAAAACCTGAAGGCGTCCTTTTTCATTATGACATCATTAATTTATGAAATGAATAACGTAACTGTTCAGAACCTGTTCTGAACAGTTACGCATCGGGCGATGCTTCGCA
>CAMJIC010000086.1 GCA_946405675.1 uncultured Clostridia bacterium | reverse complement strand
GCAAATGTGCCCATCAGAGCCAGATACGTGCACAAAACGGACAGCGTAACCTTCAGGAGACCATCATACATCCTGGAGGAATCAACGGTATAGATGTACACAACATCATCCTCCCTGGTCGTCTTCCCGTACACATCCTTTCCGTCAAACCGGAAGAACCCCATATATGCATCTTCCATGGCAGCCTTGGGAAGCCCCAGCTCAGCGGCTGCTCTGCCGGTCAGTTCCGGATCGCTGGCGGAAAGGATCTCTCCTGACTCAGGATCAACGCTGAAGCACAGCGTATCCTGAAAAACGATGGACTTCATCAGCTCATCGGCAGGAATGATCAGGCCCTTCCTGACCTGCGCCGGATCCACAAACAGCAGCAAAGCCCAGTATTTCAGATCCTCATCAGATTCCCGGTTTCTTGCCACACTCGCCCCAAAGATATCATGAGACTCACCCGTGATCCGGTCTTTCACGTCTTTTACAGTGACCTTCTCCGCTCCCTTAAGCAGACGCTGAAACTCATAGATCTCATCTCCGCTGTTCGAAAGCGTCAGCCTCCGGTACCCTGAATCCGTCAGAACCTGTCTCCCATTCTCATCGTAGACAACCATGAATTCAGCACCGATATCCTCACACACCGACCTGAGCTGCTCAGGATCGGGAAGATCTTCCTCCGGCACAGTCAGGTATATATCCGCAACCAGCCGTACCCGCTCTTCATAGAACTGTGTCTGCTCCTTTTCATACGCTTCAGAACGCTCCTTGTCAGACTCCAGCCGGCGGAGCATGGAATCCACGCAGCGCTCCGCCACCCTTGTCATACGAAAGCTGGCAAAAATGCATTGAAGAAATATTGTAAAGGCTGTGATCACAAGCATCCCCACCAGAAGAAAGATCCCTGCCTTACGCATGGTCACAGATGGAGCAAAGGTGTTCTTCTGCTCCTCATTCAGCCGGTGTATCCTGACAAGATAACGCACCGTACACGACCAGCCCAGGAAAGCTGCGGCAATGACCAGGAACACGATCAGAAGGTATGCAGTCTTCCTCACAGAACGCCCATAGCTGTCGCTGACCGGAACCATAAAGACGATCACGTTCTTCCCCTCATCCAGGGTACGGAAAAAGCAATCGTAGCTTTCCCCAAAGGCGGTCAGCCGCTGCATTGCCTTTTCCGCCCCTCCCGCATCCAGGCGAAGCGCCTGGTTCTCATCCATCTGCACCGCGCCGGACAGCATATCAGAAGTGATCCCGAACGCTTGCGCGGCATCTCCTTTTGCAGTATTGAGGGCGGAAAAGAACAGCGGGAAATATGTCAGCTGATAATGAACCTTCCCATCTGTATTCTCCCTACGAAACCGGAGGATACGCATCTCGAACGCATTCTCGATCTCCCGGAGGGTCTCCTCCTCCTCATCCTGCACCTTCGCAAGCGGACTGTCTTCATACGCTTCCCATTCGATGAAATATACTGACTTGATCATCTCAACGTAATAGACAACATAAGGATGTGACAAATCCTCACTGCCGCCAGGCGGATCAGACAAAAAATATCCTCTTTTGCGGGTGAAGGAAGACGGGCTGATCACCAGATCCTCCGGTATTCCTTCCGGAAGCTCCGCCTTTCCCTCCGAAACCTTCACAAACGCTTTTCCTTCCTCCAGAAAAAACGGAGCGTCCCGGAGAAACGTTTTATCGAAGCCTTCCATATCCTGCACATATTTCATCAGGAGAACAGACTGATTGGTTCTGTTCTCCATCCTGCTCGCAGATGCTGCTTTCAAATACTCGTCCATCTGAGCAATTTCCTGGGCGGCATGGTACATCACCATCTGACTCTGGGAAAGATCCTGCTCCAAGGCGATCGACTGATTGCTGAAAAACTGCAGCACATAAAAAACAACGGACATCAGCGCAAGAAAAAGGATTCCTGCGAAAAGTCTGATCTGCGGCCTTAACATAAATACTGCTTCCCTTTCTTAGCCGGCAAATACAAAAACAGACGTGATCCGCCAGCCTGCAAACGTCCGTGAACATGATCAACGTCCTGCCGCTTCCCGATCACACCATAAGCAACGAATCAAAGAGGCATTTATGTTCCTTTCCCCATCTGTCATTCCTCCTGATTCCTGCCGCACACTGCCTCTACTCTTTCCCGTTCCTCACCCTGCTTAAAGTGACAGGTGTGATATTCAAAAAGGATGCAACATCCTTATGGCTCACACGGTCAATGATTCCGGGGTAATGAACCAGAAACCACTCATATCGTTCCTTCGCCGTTTTCAGGCAAAGCATCTTTCTCGAATCCATATGATGCAATGCCGCCTTGGCCAATTCACCTGCATGCAGATCGCACATCTCCAGAAACTCCGGCCTGAGCCTGAAGATCGTTTCTACCGGAATGCAAAACAGCTCACAGTCTTCCACGACCTCCCAGCCCATCTCATTTGCACTGCCGTCCAGCAGCCTGGTGCCCGCTATGGATTCTCCCGGCCTGAATCCAAATCCGGACGTTGTCTCCTTTCCCTTCTCCCCGGGGAAATAACCCCTGACGATTCCGGAAATCACAAACCTGATCGATTGATCCGGCTCCCCCAATTCATTCAGTCTGTCACCCCGTTTATAGGTTTCGATCCTGCACTCCTTCGCAAGGATCGCCTTTAACCTCTTGTCTTTGATCGGAATAATCTCAGTCATAAAAGTCTCAACATCCATGATCTTCTCCTTGTGAAAATCATTCCTTCCAGTCATCGCACCATAAGCTTTTTCACATTGGAAGCCACGCTGGGGCAAGCCCTGATATCAATATCATTTTGTCACTGTTCAGAATCTGTCCTGAACAGTGACATCCGTTTTTCCTTCAAAATACATACCGTGCCAGTCTGTCCATCGCTTCCTCCACCCTGCTGCGGGGAAGCGCCAGGTTCATACGCAGATGGCAGGAGCCGTGAAACATTGCTCCATCCTGGACAGCAACGCCGACCCGCCAGATCTTCTCCTCCAGCTCCTTCAGGGTGCAGCCATGCGCCGCGCACCACTGTGTACAGTCCGCAAACAGCATGTACGTTCCCTCTGGCATGGATACCGATACCCCCTGGAAATGAGACCGGATATAGCCGACTGCATACCTGACATTTTCCGTAAGGACCTGACGAAGCTCTTCCAGCCAGGCCTCTCCTTCCGGGCTGTATGCGCCGGTCAACGCATGCATGGAAAGCACATTCATAGCGTTATAATGTCCAAGGGATGACTCCTTCCGAATCCGGTCCCGGAGCGTCGGATCATAAATCACATGATAGCTCCCGATCAGTCCGGCAAGGTTGAAAGTCTTCGATGGCGCATAAAGAGCTACCGTGCGGCTGCGGGCATCTGCGCTCACGCTCTGGGACGGAATATGCCGGTGCCCTTCCAGCACCAGGTCTGACCAGATCTCATCACTGATCACCTTCACATCATACTTCTCAAACAGCCGGTATGCCTCTTTCAGCTCGTCCATGGTCCAGACTCTCCCGCAGGGATTATGCGGCGAGCAGAAGATTGCGGCGTGGATGTGCTCCCTGCGGATCCGCTCCTCCATGTCGGCATAATCCATCCTCCAGACTCCATCCCCATCCTGCACAAGAGGACTGTGAATGATCCTGTATCCATTGTTCTCCAGGACGGATGTGAATCCTACGTAAGTCGGGGAATGCACCAGCACACTGTCACCTCGTGAGCAGAATACGGAAAGCGCCGTCGCGACGCCTCCCAGCACACCGTTCTCATAGCCGATACATTCCCTCGTCAGGTCCTGTACGCCGTTGCGCTCCTGCTGCCAGCGGATGACCGCGTTGTAATAATCATCCGTGATCTCATAATACCCAAACAACGGATGGGAGATCCTTTCTTCCAGCTTCCGTATGATCGCCGGCGCAGTCGCAAAATTCATGTCCGCAACCCACATGGGAATTACATCAACCCCCGGATCCGGAGCCGCCGGCGCGAAGCCGCCCGGCATGCCGATCCCGTCCACCGCCAGGGCATCCCGCCCGTGCCGGTCATAAATCGTCGTAAAATCAAACATCCTCTAACTTCCCTCCCCGCACCTTCCGCTTTTCTTTTTCTTCAGAATTTTTCAGATCATTCAAAGCAAGCATAATGAATCAGACCCTCTTAAACCGAACAGGGAACAAACAGCCACGCAACCCTCTTTCCATGCTCTGCAGTTGCGCCTGTAAATTCATGCTCAACCGCATCCAGCGCAAATGACATCGCATAGAGAAAGTCGGTAAAGTCAAGTTTCATGATCATCTCCATTCCATTTTTCAGACCTGGCAGCTTTTCAAAACCTGTTCTGAACAGTTACCCAATAACATAACATAATACCCTGCCAATGTGGTAACATTTTCATGCATATGAATCACCTGCAGCTGAACGCTGCGAAAGGAGGCATTCCTCATGATCATTCAAACCGGATACAGGACAGACATTCGCCTTTTATTCGTAGTAGCTTTATCATCGTCTCCAGAATTCATACCATACGATCCGGTGAAGGATGTCACGGTCCACAGGAAATGGAGCAGCTTTCATCTTTGCGCTGTTGGATGCAATTCCTTCCTCCGCTTCTTCCAGGACAGCCTTCAGCAAAGCCGGATCAGCCTGCACCTCACCGCAGGCGTCATGCAATACATTCTGAAAATCCTGTATATCGGAAAATCCGGCTTCCTTCAGCAGGTACATGCGCAGATCAGCCGGAGCCGCCATCAGGTAACCAGCCATAAAACAGGAGACAGCCTTTCCGTGGGGGATCCCCAGCCTGACTGTCAGCGGATAGCTGAGGCCATGGGGAATCGAGGTCCCCGTCTGCGCGATTGCCATACCGGCCATCGCAGACGCGCACATCATATTGGTGTAATCGGAATCGTCCGGCGTTTTCCCGCGAAAGACAGGCAAAGACAACGCCCACTGCCTGAGGCCGCTGCCCGCCAGCATACGGCTGAAGCTGTCAGCTTTTGAATTGAGCCAGGATTCTATGAGATGGGTCAGCGCATCAAATGCGGTGCATGCAAGCACATTGTCCGGAGCAGACCGAAGGTACTTGCCGTCAACCAGGGCCAGTGCGGGGAAAATCCTGTACGGGATGGATTTCTTCACCTGCCTGACCGGATCGGTAAGGACGCTCACCCCCGTCGCCTCAGACCCTGTCCCGCCCGTTGTGGGAACGGCAACCACAGGCAGATGTTCACTCCCATTTTCATGCCCTGAATTTCCCTGCTCCGGATTCAGGTAGAGATAAGACCGATCACGCTCCGGATGACGCATCATCAGAGCGACCGCCTTGGCAGCATCCAAAGGAGAGCCGCCGCCGATCCCAATGACAAAATCAGCCCCCTGCCCCAACCCATAGTCCCTGGCCTCCATAACGGTGGAAACAGACGGATTCTCCTCCACACGGTCAAATACCGCATAAGAAATGCCGCACTGGCGCAGTGCACGCAATACATCGTCAAGCGCCCCGTTCGCGCGGGAAGAATGACGCCCGGTCACGATCAGAGCATTCCTTCCAAAAACGGAAAGCGCAGGCGCATGCCTTTGCACAGCTTCCGCTTCCGCAAACACCTTAACAGGCATATAAAAACCAGCCACAGCAGCCTCCTCCTCTCCCCGATGCGTAACTGTTCAGGGCAGAGCCGTTCCTGAACAGTTACCATTCATCGTAAATCTCATTGTAAATCGCTATACAGAATCTTTCCCACGCAGGCAAGCTCCGGATCCCCATTCTCCAGGATCGATTCCCTCAGGAATTCTTCGGATGGCGACACCTGCACCGTGTATTCCCCCTCCGGTGTCTGAATGGTGACCGGCTTTGAGACATCCACCAATGCCGGATGGAACAGGATCGCGAAATCGCCGTTCACATTTTCATCCGGTTCCACCGTAATGGTATTCGTGTCCCGGTCCACCGAGGCAACGATGATGCCCTGATCCGTATCCGGCTGTGCTTCCAGCCAATAGAAGCTGTCCTTTTCCCTTTTCTTCGCCCTGGTTCCAAGATCCCAGACAATCTGTTCGGGCGCGGGGTCACGGACAAACTGTGTCACATAGCGGACCGCGTTCGTATTCTCTTCCACAACCTCCAGGCCCAGCTTCTTCGTCACTGCCTCCAGGATCCCGCTGTCAAAGGCCTCGTCGCTTCCCGGATAGAAATAGGAAAGCTCCGACACATCCCTCTCCATCCCGCATTCTTCCATTACGTCCAGGAATGTGTCAAGCATATGCTCGGGCTCCGCCCGCCTGGCGAAGTCTTCCGGATCCTTCAGAACCAGAGACAGACTATCTTCACTGTCCGTGTAATTATGGCCTTCCGGGACATGGATCCATACCTTATGCTCGTATCCGGATCCAAGCTTCTCATGATATCCCGACAGCGTCTCCTCAAACTGCGCGGCACGCACACTGCGAAGAACCCCTTCATCGTAATAGTCCCTGATGCCTGCCTGCAGGCTGATGGGGCAATTGGCCATGTTCCACAGCTGTACGCCATTGGGATGGCCGGAGGACATATTGACGGCAGCAAACCGATCCGCAAGCCTCGGCGCGATCTGATAGACTCCGTCCCCGCCCGCGGAAAAACCAAGCAGGTACACCTGGTCCGGGGATGCCCCGTAATTCACGCACATCGCCTCGATCAAACGGTCATACAACGGGTAGGAATCCTCCTGGAAATGCAGATCCCAGGTATCCGTGATCCCCCTGCAGGCGACGTAGATCCCGCTATCGACCGCCTCCCTGTAATAATTGAACATATCGATCCATTGGTCGTTATTCCCCTCGGCAGGACCCCCTCCGCCACCATGGAGCGTAATGAAAAGCGGGTACCGGCCATCCTCCCCCGGTTCCCCTATGACCTCCATGAAAAAACGCATCGACATCCCGTCATGCGTCAGGACATAGAATTCCCGCTCCTCGGTCGCATAGTCCACAGCCGGCACAACCTCCGTTACCCTGACGATCTCGTCCTCAAGCTCACGGCTCAGATCCTCATCCCGGTAAAAATCCAGCGAGGCCTCCTCCACCATCGCAGCAGTCTCTTCCATGGAAAGCTGCGGGGATGAACCATTTACCACAATCGCCTCCTGGGCAAAGGCCACAGGAGCAGCCGACACGGACAGGGCGATCCCAAACAGTATTTTATAAAATGCATGCTTCATCGATGACTCTCCCTCTTAGCTCGATCATACACACTTATTCCCCATTCCTTAATCACTGATACACGATCACCGCAACCAGTTCTACGGTCTCATCCGACCTGTTTGCGATCCCGTGACCGGTTCCCGCGGGACAGATCGTCACATCACCCCCATGAACCGTCCTGATCTGACCGTTATCGTTATACTCCGCCGTTCCCTTCAGAATATAAAACAATTCCGAATCCTTCTCGTGGACATGGTATCCGATGCTGCACCCGCTCTTCAGCGTGATTTTCGCAAACAGCCGTCCCTTATCATTCAGTTCGGCGTCTCCCTGGATGAAATGTGTCATCTCGACCGTTCCATCACCATCCCGCATATGCTCCCGATACTCAACCCTGCATTCATCCGCTTTCCTGATCATAACTGCTCCTTTCAATGCTTACATACCTACCACCAGAGGGCCTGAAAAAAGATGATTTTGAGAGATTTGAAATGCGCTTATGTGAAAAATTCTTTTTGCGTATATCACACAGTTCCTTCATAGATCATCTTATCTCCGACCATAACAGGATGCACTCCTGTCTCCTTCTTCTTATTGAAGTTGAAGCTCAGCATATATCCTGTGGATAATCCGAAGTATTCCAGATACTCGCTGATCTGTTTTTCTCCTTCCGCGTTGTATCTCTCTCCGTGCCAGATCTTTAGTTCAATAATATACTGCTGCCCCAGATAATCGATGATCACATCGGTTCTCTTCTGATCCCTGGTCTGTGCTTCTATGTAATAGTTCCCTGTCCCGTTGATGATTGGCTTCAGGTAAAGCAGAAACTGTTCCCTTCCGTCCTTTTCTTTGAACTTGTCCTCCAGCGGCCCACAGACCTCATGATATGTTTTGATAAAGCGATCCAGGATCAGACGCGCATTCAGCTTTCCTTCCGTCACAAAAATATTCCTGGCCATTTCACCCGCCCGGGCAAAAACATTGATTTTGAGTTCTTCGTCTGACAGGAACAGATTATACAACATCGTTTCAAATATCCGATTGGATATTCTCACGGAATTATGATCGTTTCGGATCAGGCCATACATCTGCATCTGCTGAATGGATTCCTGCTGCGCATTATAGGTCAGCTTTGTACCTTCCATCAGGATGCTTCGGATCGAAGCTCTCAGCTCCGGATAATTCATCAGCTTGCCTGTGATTGACTGAAACAGGGTATTGTCCTCCGCCAGCAGCAACCTGATCGCTTCATCAAGGCCGAACCTGGTCCATGCTTTGGACAGATCTCCCATCGACTTTCCTACATTTTCATCCATCAGCTGGCAGATACGGCTCACAAGAAAAGGATAACCGTTTGTATACGCCCGAATCTGATGCGCGATACCTGACGTGTCCATCCCTGTATGATGATCCGCTTCGTACTCATCCAGCATCCCTTGAATACCGGACTCTGACAGGCTCATATCGATATCAAAATCAGCTGCGATATTCCAGGGACTGTTGACCTTGTGCTGGTCTTCCTCCCGGATTTTTAATTTAAGATGCCTGACATCCGTCACACCTGCAAGAATGACGGACTGAAAACTCTTCTCTTCGGGATCCTTTTTTTGTTCCAGATAACCAGCTCTTAATTGCGCCAGAAAGTCCAGAAAAACCTGATTGTTTGCTGCTGTATCAATCTCATCAATAATAAACACGACAGCCTTTTCCGCGATGCAGCACCAGTCATCAAAAATGTCGAAAAGCTCATCCATCACAGCAAGATGATCCTTCCGATTCACGATTTCCTGAAGTGCATCGACGATATCTTTCGGGATATCCGTCTTTCTTTTTTTCCTTATCGCCTGGCGGCAGAAGGCTTTGACGAATTGTTCCTCTGTCCGGAAGCTCGCATTGCTGATTTTCTGAAAGTCAAGACTCAGGACAGTGTAGTATGATCGAAGTTCTGTTTCCAATGCATCTATTGTGGTTGTCTTCCCAAATTGCCTTGCGCGGTTAATAGTGAAATAATCCCCGGCATCGACCATCTTTTTAATCTCCGCCACCCGCTCGGAGAGGTCAACCATGTAATGCTTCGATGGAATGCACACCGCCGTCGTGTTGAACTTTTTCATGATGCTCTCTTTTCTTCTAAACCATAAACATCGTTTTTCTGACATTCAAAACTCTGATGTTGCCCAATCAGCAAGTTTTCTTGCTGCGGAATCAAATGATACACCTACTTTGATCACCTTTCTGGAGTCAGCCGCAAAAGGCAATGCATAGTCTTTACTGTCAATCTGCCTTAAGGCAGCTTCAGCCGTTCCATCCCGCTTAAACTCGAAGAGATAAATATAATCCCTTGTTTCCACCTTGCAGTCGATACGCCCTGTGTATGTATGCATTTCACAAGTTGCAAACTTTCCAAGCAACGTGAATGTCAGATAAATCACCGCCTGGAAATAATGCTCAAAAGGGTCTGACTTCAACGTATAGGTAATGCCGGCAAA
>CAMJIC010000085.1 GCA_946405675.1 uncultured Clostridia bacterium | reverse complement strand
GCCTGACCAGCCGGGAAGTGGGCAGTTACGCTGGCGGGGGTGTGACTTGTAACCTGCTTTTTGCGCAGATGCAGGAATGCCTGTTCCTGAGTTGTATCAGGTTTGATTTGATGGTATGATGCTCTAATCGTTACAGGTCATGCTCCTGCCGGCGGCGGCCTCACCCACAGGCTGTCTGCCGGCAGAAGCGTGACTTGTAACTCTAACTACGGCGAGGCTTTCCAACGCAGCAGATGAGCGTTTGGACAAGTCAGATGTACAAGTTATTCTGTAACAGATCCTAAAGTGCGTATCAGGCTGATACGGCGGAATCCGATTACATTAAGAGGAAGCGGCTGACACATTTTGGTGAAGGAAATGACACAGATAAATCAGGTACAGGGCGAAAGGTACAGGGATCTTCTTCGCAGGCTGGTCGTGCTTTCGATCCCGACGATGATCGAGGAGATTCTGACAACCCTGATGCAGTATGTGGACACTGCCATGGTGGGGCATCTGGGAGAACAGGCTACGGCTGCGGTCAGCGTCACGACATCGATCGGCTGGCTGGCCGGGAGCATCGGGTATTCCTTTGGGGCGGCGGTTCTTGCTCTGATCTCCAGGGCGTATGGGGCTTCCGATCAGAAAAGGGGTGCACGCCTTGCCGGGCAGTCCATGTTCCTGACGATTGCCATCGGCGTGATCCTGGGAGTTGTCAGCATCGTTCTGAGCCCATTCATTCCGGTGTGGATGGGGGCGGAAGAAGCGATCCGGGGGCAGGCCAGCCTTTATTTCACGATCATCAGCATCCCCATGGTGTTCCGTGTGTCCTCTGCCATTCTGGGTTCCGCGGTCAGGGCGACGCAGAATACCAAGACTCCCATGCTGATCAGCGTATTCTCGAACATTCTGAATGTAGTACTGAATTATTTCCTGATTTACACAGCGGGACTTGGCGTGACCGGAGCGGCCATCGCAACCGCCGTGTCCTTCACGGCGGGCGGCCTGCTGGACATGATACTATTCCTGAGGACGGATTTCTTTTTCCCGGAGCGTGGGAAAAAGATTCTGGCAGGCATGCGCCCGGACCCAAAGACGCTCCGGGAGATCTGCGTGCTTGGTGTTCCGGTGATGGGGACAAGCGTAGTCAGCACCCTGGGCTATGTCGTATTTGCCGGAATGGTGTCCGGGATGGGAACCACCATCTTCGCGGCGCATTCCATCGCAGTGACGGCGGAAGAAATCTTCTACATCCCGGGATATGGACTGCGTACTGCGACATCCGCCCTCGTGGGCGCGGCGATCGGGGAGAAAAATGAATGGAAGTTCTCTGCGTATTGCCGTATATCTGTTGCGCTGACGGTGGGAATGATGTTCCTGTCGGGGCTGGTTTTGTTCTTCATCGCAAAGCCCCTGATGAGCCTGTTCACGCCATCCGCGGCAGTGGTGGAAATCGGAAGCGAGATGCTGAAGCTGGTTGCATTTTCCGAGCCCTTCTTCGGGCTGATGGTGGTCATGCAGGGCATCCTGTATGGAATGGGAAGGACAAAATACGCTTTTTTTGCGGAAGCGATCAGCATGTGGGGCGTTCGGATACTGTTCACGTATCTGGTCGTGCATGTATGGCATCTGTCCCTGCGGGAGGTCTGGTACTGCATGATCGCCTGCAATGTGTGCAAGGCAGTCCTGCTGACGCTTCCCTTTATTGGAAAACGCAGGCGTATGGTGGTATCATAAGAAGTTGTCATGAAATGGTTCAGGACAGGTTACAGACAGGAAAGATGTGCAGGTGATTGATCGACAGATCATAAGCCGGAATCCGGCAGCGTGAATCACAGATGACAGAAAACAAGAGGTGGGAACATGAACAAAGAAAACAAAAAGATGGCACAGGAAAGAAGGGCACAGGAGAGGGAAGCGGAGCAAAGAAAGGCGCGGTTGATGAAGCTGCTTCCGATCCTGCTGATCGCGGCATGCGCAGTGATTGCGGCAGTGATCTTCTTCGTCCGGAAAAATGGAAGCAGCACGCAGGATCAGGCTCAGCAGGAAACAGCCAATGCATCCTTAAGCGGATCAGCTTCCGCCAAGGGGGCGGACTCCAAGGCGACGGCATCTGATGATCAGGCAGAAGCAGCCGGCCAGCCGGTGGATGGTTCGCAGGAAACAGAAGCTTCGGGCGGCAGCATGCAGGTGACCGAGTTTGATGCCTCAGCCCTGAAGGGATGCTATGACATCTCGGGAGATGAGCTGACCTACGTACAGATCAAGGTGAAGGATTACGGGACGATCACAGCAGCGCTTGACGCGACCATCGCGCCGGTCAGCGTAGAGAATTTCGTGTCCCTGGCGAAGGACGGGTTCTACGATGGGCTGACCTTCCACAGGATCATTGACGGATTTATGATCCAGGGCGGCGATCCGAACGGAAACGGAACCGGAGGAAGCGGAAAGAACATCAAAGGCGAATTTGAGGCCAACAATGTGAAGAACCCGATTACCCATGTACGCGGGGCAGTTTCCATGGCAAGGTCCCAGGCACCGGACAGCGCATCCTCCCAGTTCTTTATCGTACAGTCAGACAGCGACTTCCTGGACGGACAGTATGCCGGATTCGGCTATGTGACGGAAGGCATGGAGATCGTAGACCAGATTTGTAAAGACGCGAAACCGACCGACCAGAACGGCTCCATCGCCTCCGCAGACCAGCCTGTGATCGAATCCGTTACAGTCGTCGAATAAAAGATGCTGCAACTGTTCAGAACCGGTTCCGGACAGTTGCAACTCTTCATTGCCAAATCAAGTACAGCGTGATAAAGTGATGAAGTGAATTATCAGTGTACCGTCTGCAGGACACTGGTTCTATTTGCATAGAAGAAAGAGAGGGTATGAAACAATGATGAAGAAGATGATGGCTGGCCTGCTGGCTTCCTGCATGCTTTTGAGCGCGGCTCCGGCATATGCGGCAGAGACCGAGGCTGCAGCACCGGTTGAGATCAACTGGAGCGATGTGACGGATGCGCTCGAGGCAGCCGGCCAGGATCCCCTGGAGATGGGCGATTTCTATACGTTTAATGATATCGCCTGCATGATGTGGGCACCCCATGGACTGGAGCCGCAGGAACTGACAGAGGAAGATACCGAGAACGGAATGATCGCATATTTCTCTACGGAGGAAGGCGATGCCGCAGCCTCTGTCGTGTATGTAGACCTGGGCGGGGAAGACCTTGCGTACTATAAGGGGCTTCTCGCGGAAGATGAGGATGTTTCCGATCTTTCCGATATCGTGATCAACGGGATCAACGGCATCGGATATGACCTGAAGGACAAGGATTCCAGATCCGTTGCTTTTGAGACAGAGTCGGGATATGTTCTTGAGTTCACATTTGCCCCGGTATCGGATGAGAACTTTGAGTCCGTACTGACCATGATGATGGCATCCATCCAGCCGGAACAAGAAGCGGAAACCGAAGCCTGAATAAGAATTACGGCACCTGCCTGAGCGCAGGTGCTTTTTCATGCAAGTCATACCATTGTCAGGGGGCGCACCCTCAGGCCGGTTGGCGGGGGTGTGGCTTGTAACGCTTTTTCATACAAGCCATACGCTGTCAGCGATTTCATTGACGATGAACCTCCGTATATAGTAAAATATCCAGGTAATGCAAAGGTTTAGGATCTGTAAATAATTGAACTTGGGCATCCTCGAAGAAAAATGCGGCGCGGTCTGCTCCGTTCATTTTGCTTACAGTTCCTTGTTGTTGATTTCAAAGGAGGAGAAGGCAGAGTATGAAAAAGATTGTCTCGATGTTCATGGCGCTGGCGATGACTGCTTCCATGGCAGCAACTACCTTCGGGGCGAGCATTGATATCGGTGATATCGATGATGAGGTCACCACGGAAGCTGCGGCTGAAGCAAGCGGTGTTACCGATGCGGGGGATGATTACCATATCGGCATTGTGACAGGTTCCGTTTCCCAGTCAGAGGATGACAGGAGAGGAGCCGAGGCCTTCCAGGAGATGTATGGGGAGGACCGTGTCAAACTGGCGATCTACCCGGATAACTTCACAGAAGAGCTTGAGACCACGATTCAGACGATCGTGAACCTGTCCGATGACCCGGAGATGAAGGCAATCGTCGTGAACCAGGCGATCCCCGGCACCACCGAAGCTTTCCGTCAGATCAAGGAAAGACGCCCTGACATCCTGTGCATCGCAGGTGAGTCCCACGAGGATCTTCCGGAGATCGGAAGCGCCGCTGACCTGGTCTGCAACAACGATTTTGTCGCCCGCGGCTATCTGATCATCCGCACGGCTCATGAGCTGGGATGCGACACCTTCGTGCACATTTCCTTCCCGCGCCACCTGTCCTATGAGACGATGAGCCGCCGCGTTGCCATCATGAAGGCAGCATGCGAAGAGTTCGGGATGAAATTCGTCATGGAATCCGCACCGGACCCAACCACGGATGTCGGCGTTCCCGGCGCACAGGCTTACATTCTTGAGCATGTTCCGGAGTGGGTTGAGAAGTATGGCAAAAACAGCGCATACTTCTGCACCAACGACGCGCATACCGAACCGCTGCTGAAGCAGCTTCTGGAATATGGCGGATACTTCATCGAGGCTGACCTCCCGTCACCGCTTATGGGATATCCGGGAGCACTGGGACTTGACCTGACCGAGGAAGCGGGCGATTTTGAGAAGATCCTGGCAAAGGTTGAGGAAGCAGTCGTTGAAAAGGGCGGCGAAGGCCGTTTCGGTACCTGGGCTTATTCCTATGGCTACACGGTTTCCGCAGGCCTTGCGCAGCACGCGATGAACGTCATCGACGGCAAGTCCGAGCTGGATAATATTGAAGACATCTCCGAGGCTTATCAGGTATTCTCACCTGGCGCTGCCTGGAACGGATCCAATTACACCAACGCGGATACCGGCGTCAAGATGGATAACGTATTCCTGATCTACCAGGATACCTACATCATGGGGAATCCTGGAAAGTACATGGGCTCCACGGATGTGGAAGTGCCGGAGAAGTACTTCACGACCAAGTGATCGGAAAAAGCAGGTAACTGTTCCGAACGGGTTCTGAACAGTTACCAGAGCAGCTGCAATGAATTATTGACTGAACCAGGATTTGGGCACCGGTTTCCGGTGCCCAAATCTTGACACAGGGAAAAGAAAAGGCTGAGACAAATGAGTGAAGAAAAGACGCCTTTGCTGCAGATGCAGGGCATCAAAAAAGATTTCTTCGGGAATCAGGTTCTGACGGATATCAACCTTACCCTGCATGAGGGAGAGGTGATCGGCCTGGTCGGCGAGAACGGGGCAGGGAAGTCCACCCTGATGCGGATCCTGTTCGGCGCCAACATGATCCGGGAAACCGGAGGCTATGAAGGGGAGATCCTGCTGAACGGAAAGAAGGTTCAGTTCCATTCCCCATTTGACGCGATCGCGGCAGGAATCGGAATGGTTCATCAGGAATTTTCTCTGATACCGGGATTTACCACGACGGAAAACATCCTGCTGAACCGGGAGCCTTCCAGAAAAAGCCTGGTATCCGATATTTTTTCCGACCGGATGAATACCCTGGACAGGAAAAAGATGGAAGAACGCGCGGATGCGGCCATCAGGCTGATGGGAGTGGATCTGGACCGGAAGATGCTGATCAGCGATATGCCTGTGGGGCATAAGCAGTTCACTGAGATCGCGAGAGAGCTGTCGAAGGATCACCTGAAGCTCCTGATCCTGGATGAGCCCACGGCGGTGCTCACGGAGAAGGAAGCGGAAGCGCTGCTTTCCGCGATCCGGGGGATGGCGCAAAGGGGAATTGCGGTCATCTTCATTACACACAGGCTTCACGAGATCCTGTCGGTCTGCGACAGGGTCTGTGTCATGAGGGATGGAAAGCTGGTACAGGATGTCCCTGCGAAAGAGACCGACATCCCGCAGATCACGCGGTGGATGGTGGGCCGCGAGATTGAAGGAAAGAGCGAAGCGCCGAAGGAAGACACCGCCAGGAATTCATCGGCGCGGACGATTCTTTCCATTTCCCACCTTTGGGTGGACATGCCGGGAGAGACTGTCCGGGATGTGACGCTGGAGGTGAAGGAGGGGGAGATCCTTGGGATCGGCGGCCTGGCCGGACAGGGTAAGCTCGGGATCCCCAACGGGATCATGGGGCTGTACCAGGCCGGCGGGAAGGTCGTGTTCAACGGAGAAGAGATCCCGCTCAATTCCCCGAGAAAATGCCTGGACTCATCGTTTGCATTTGTATCGGAGGACCGCAGAGGCGTCGGGCTGCTGCTGGATGAGTCGCTGGAGTGGAATATTGCGTTTCCTGCGATGCAGATCCAGAATAAATTCCTGAAGCATTACCTGGGAGGTCTGATCAAATGGCGGGATGACGCAGCGATCAGGGAGGTCACGCAGAAGTACATCGATGAGCTGGCGATCAAATGCACGGATTCCCGCCAGAAGGCGCGGGAGCTGTCCGGCGGAAACCAGCAGAAGGTATGCCTGGCAAAAGCATTTGCCCTGGAACCGTCCCTTCTGTTCGTCTCCGAGCCGACGCGGGGAATTGATGTCGTCGCAAAATCTCTGGTACTGGATGCGCTGAAGCGGTTCAACCGGGAAAACCATGTGACGATCGTGATGGTATCCTCTGAGCTGGAGGAGCTTCGGCAATGCTGCGACCGGATCGCCATCGTGTCCGGAGGACGGATCACCGGGATCTTCTCGACTTCAGAGTCCGCCGAGAAGTTTGGCGCGCTGATGCTCAGCAATGTCATATGAACAGGAGTAACAGATGAAGACAAATGAAAAAAGCGGATTCGCGAAATTCGTAGACAGTTTTGGCCTTCCGAGGCTGATCATTACGGCATTCCTGCTCCTGCTCCTGATCGCGTGTCCTTTTGTCGGAGCGGATCTGCCGACGCAGATTTCCAATATTATTTCCAGGTTCTCATGGAACGGCGTCCTGGTGCTTGCGATGGTGCCCATGGTCCATTCGGGCTGCGGGCTGAACTTCGGCCTGCCGCTGGGGATCATATCCGGTCTTCTGGGCGCGACGCTTTCCATTGAGCTCGGGTTTACCGGAGGATTCTCCTTTGTGATGGCGATCCTGATCTCCACCCCCTTTGCCCTCGTGTTTGGCGGCGGCTACGGCTGGCTGCTTAACCGGATCAAGGGCGGCGAGATGATGATCGCGACCTATGTGGGATTTTCTTCCGTCTCCCTGATGTGCATGATGTGGCTGGTGCTTCCGTATAAGAGCCCCAACATGGTATGGGGGCTTGCGGGAAAGGGCCTGCGTACCACGATTTCCCTGGAGGGATATTTCAATCAGGTGCTTGCAAGGTTCCTCGCGATCAAGATCGGGAACTTCACGTTCCCAACCGGGACGATTCTCTTCTTCGCGCTGCTCGCGTTTTTGATGTGGGCATTTCTCCATACGAAGACAGGGACGGCCATGACTGCAGTGGGCTCCAATCCGGTCTTTGCCCGGGCGGCGGGGATCAACGTAGACCGTATCCGTCTGCTCTCCGTCATCATGTCAACGTGGCTGGCAGCGATCGGGATCCTAGTGTATGAGCAGGGATTCGGATTCGTGCAGCTTTACATGGCACCCTTCTACATGGCGCTGCCGGCAGTATCCGCGATCCTGATCGGCGGGGCAAGCGTGAATAAGGCAACCATCACCAATGTGATCATCGGGACGATCCTGTTCCAGGGAATCGTCACCATGACGCCAACCGTCATGAATAATATGATCCATATGGATATGAGCGAGGTCATCCGGATCATCGTTTCCAACGGAATGATCCTTTATGCCCTGACAAGAAAGACGGAGGCGGCCGCATGAATACGAATACGAAAAAAAGAGAGAAGGCAGGGGCGATTCTTCGGCAAAGCTCCGTGCCGATCATGTTTGTGATCATCTGTGCCGTCTGCATCCCGATCTCCGGGCTGTCCCCCAGCTATCTGGTCAATGAGATCGTTACGAGGATGGGCAGGAATGTCTTTCTGATCCTCTCCCTCCTGATTCCGATTATGGCCGGCATGGGCCTGAATTTCGGAATGACGCTGGGCGCGATGGCGGGGGAGATTGCCCTGATCCTGGTATCTGACTGGCAGATCGTCGGGATTCCGGGCATGGTGCTTGCCATGATCTTCTCCGTGCCGATCTCGATCCTGCTGGGATGGTTCTGCGGTAAGATCCTGAACCTGGCCCGTGGCAGGGAAATGATCACGAGCTATATCATCAGCTATTTTATCAACGGCGTGTATCAGCTGGTGGTGCTGTATCTGATGGGCTCCGTGATCCCGATCCGGCATGGCTCCATCAAGCTGCCCAGGGGATATGGGATCCGCAACACTGTGAGCCTTCTGAATATGCGGCAGAAGCTGGATAACCTGATCCCGCTGACGATTGCAGGCGTGAAGATCCCGGTGATGACATTCATCGTGATCGGTGTGCTGTGCCTGGTGATCGTCTGGTTCAGGCGCACCAAGCTCGGACAGGACATGAGGGCGGTCGGACAGGACATGCAGGTTGCCAGGGATGCATGAATCGATGTAGAGCGTACCAGGATCATTTGCATCATCATCTCCACCGTCCTGGCAGGGATCGGCATGGTTATCTACCTGCAGAATATGGGGAATATCGCGACCTACAGCTCCCATTCCCAGATCGGAATGTTCTGCATCGCGGCGCTTCTGGTCGGCGGCGCATCTGTGGACAAAGCTTCCATCGGCAATGTGTTCCTTGGCGTGATCCTGTTCCATACCATGTTCATTGTGGCTCCAAGGGCAGGCGCGGCGATTACCGGCGATTCCATGATCGGTGAGTATTTCCGTGTGTTCGTCTCCTATGCGGTCATCACGATCGCGCTGGTCATGTACGAGACGCAGAAGCGCAAGAACAAGAGCCTGGAGGGCCAGAGGCTTGCCCAGGCGCAGAAGGAGGGAAATGAGAAGCATGAATAAGAAAAGATCGATCATTTTCCGCCTGATCGCGCTGGCTCTGATTGTCGCCCTTGCAGTATGCATGTTCATGATCGGGCGCGGGCATACCGTGTATTTTGACAACCAGAGGCTGACGGGGCCGGACGGTACGGTCTATGAACCATGGTATCAGATCGAGGTTCTCAAAGACGGCAAGCGCATTGCCAGGCTGTCAGCGGGGGACCGGGGCATGGTGGATGTCATGGGGCAGAAGCTTACGGTGGAAGTGAAGCTGAGTAAGAGTAAGGACGGAAAACGGCAGGGCGGGACCATCGGCCTTGAGCTTCCCTACAATAAGGACGGGGTGATCTATAACCTTCCGGCGATGCTTTCCGGGGCGGAGGAAGATGTATATATGGAAGAGTTCGTCCCAGTCGTTGTGGAAGAGGAGACCGAGGAAGTGGTCGTCACAGATGAGTTTGTGCTTCCTGCCGAGGAATGACAAAACGATAATGGAAAAGTGATATAGGCAAAGTGATATAGGCAAAGAAGCGGCAAAAGAGAACTTCTCTTTTGCCGTTTTTGTTACAATATTGTGCATTAGCGGGGCATTTTGTATAATGAAACCGGCATATAACTGTTCAGCACAGCCAATTGCGGAACCGCAAGTGACGTATGAAAATGTAAATAATGCAGTCAGTCCGTCCTTTTTGCGAAGCAAAAATTTGCATGGCGGACTGACATAACAGTTCGGAACTAAGATCAATCTGCGAGAAAGCCT
>CAMJIC010000084.1 GCA_946405675.1 uncultured Clostridia bacterium | reverse complement strand
GCCTGCCCAGCCGGGCAGTGAACAGAAACGCTGGCAGGAGTGTGACTTGTAACGCTTGTCGGTCAGGGTGTGACTTGTAACCCGGCGAGCTTGTGCATTTTGTAACGGATGTGTTCTCACTTGTCTTTTGCGGGGTTAACTGGTATGATATACACAGTAACTGAATTCAAATTCCGTAATTGCATTTCACCAGAATGTCTTTCCCATCCGGATGATGAGATTGAGACGGGTTCTGTGCAAATAAGGGGATCAAGGGGGATGATAGAATGAAGAGTAGTTGGAAAACCTTAGCCATGGGGACAGCTGCAGCGGCCTTTGTCGTGGCAGCAGTCACGGGATGTGGTCAGGCCCGTCCCGAGAAACAGAGTGAAGCCGTGGTCGTGCAGACAGAGGCGCCTCCTGCAGTGACGGAAGCGCCGGTCATCATTGAGACGGAGGCACCGCAGACTGAGCCGCAGACACAACCGCAGACACAACCGCAGACACAACCGCAGACACAGCCGCCTGAGACGCAGGCGCCTGAGACACCGGCTCCGGAAACCCAGCCGCCCACGAGCGCTCCGGAGACTCAGCCGGCTGCTCCGGTTACGCTGAGCGAAGAGGAGGAGCTGAATCAGCATTATGAGTTCCAGGAGGGCGAAGTAGGAACTAAGTTTGCGAACGCAGACATCAATGTAAGGACGAGTCCTTCAACGGAAAGTGCGGACAACATCGTTTCCAGCCTGGACAAAGGGGAAGAGACAACGATCGTTGGCGAGACGCCCAACTGGTATGAGATCTATAAAGCAGAGGATCCCGTTACCGGAATGACGGATCTGAGAGGATTCATCATGAAGGCATATGTATCCGACAGCTACGATGAAGCGATGGCTGCACAGCCGGCCGAGACGGCAGCGCCTGCTGCGCCTGCAGAGGCAGCACCGGCTGAAGCAGCGCCCGCAGAGGCCGCGCCTGCAGAAGCAGCACCTGCAGAGCCTGCGCCCGCACAGGAGCAGCAGCCGGCACCGGCTGAGACGCCTCAGACAAGTGCGCCTGCTCCGGCCGCTTCAGGGCCTCAGGTTACCGTGACATCAGACGCGAATATCCGGGCGGAAGCGATCGAGACAGGGAATGTGGTCGGTGTTGTGAATGCAGGAACAACCGTTACCCAGATCGGATCCGCGGACGGATGGGTTCAGATCGATTACAATGGAGTACAGGGTTATATTAAGGCCAGCATGGTCAGCGGCTAATCATTCTGACCTGTCAGGGCCGGTGCATGAATCGATGTACCGGCCTTTGTTTATTCGTTTTCGTTGCAGGACGCACCGACGGCAGGGGTGTGGATTGTAACGCTGCGCCGGCCGTCAGCCTGATTCCTGCTTGCATGGACTTTTGAGCCGTGCTAGTATAAAGGATAATTTGCTCCTGAGAAGGAGAGGTATTTTGGCTCCTTTGAGGGCGGACTGACTGCGGCAGGTATTTTCCATACATCATTTGCGGCGCAGCCAGTGACTGTTCTGAGCTGTTACCCGGAGGGTTCAATCATGAAGAAAAACAACTGGATACGGATCGCGCTGATCCTTGCGGCAGCAGTCTGGATGACGGGCTGCGGCCAGGGACGCAGCACCGGTCCGCAAACTGTACAGGAGAGTGAGACACAGGCGAAAGAACAAAAGCAGACGGAAGCGTCTTCGGCTGTGTCCAAAGCGCTGAATTCAGAAGGTGAGAGTGAGACTCAGAAGCTGATCACTTCCGTAGAATACACATCAAAGGATGGAACCGTAAAGATCACGCTTCCTGACAACACCTGGAAGGTTACGCAGGATGCAGACGAGATGCGGGTGTTCTCATCCGGCAGCGATGCGATGATCAACATCGTCCACGCAAGCACGGAATCAGCCATGAAGACCCTGTCGATCCAGAAGACGGAGCAGGATCTGAATCAGGCTCTTACCAAACAGTATTCGGATGCCAATGCCTATGAGATCCAGAGTTTCGAGACAAAGAAAGTGGAGAACATAGATATCTACCGGTATGTGGTCAAATATAATGCAGCTGCGCGTATGTGGGCATATTCTGTCACGTATGGCATTGTGGCGCCGGATCAGGCTTATGTGATCACGGGTACTGTTACGAATGACAACCCGGCTTTGCTGAAAGCAGTTGAGGATGCGGTTGACAGCTTTACGGTTCTGAAGGATGAAGAACTGAAGAATATCGCTGCTCTGACAACTGTAAAAGGGACGACGGATACCAGTGCCGCGCCGGGTAAGAAGGCGGATGCCACGACAGCAGCGGCAGCTGCCTCTTCCCAGGAAAACTCCTCGCTCCAGTCCTATGGGACGGGTTCAGTCATGTATGCATCGGATACTGTCAACGTAAGATCCGGCCCCGGGACGGATACAAACATTATCGGCGGCTTCGTGGCCGGCAACAGCGTGACGGTGACAGGTGAGACAAACGGGTGGTATCAGGTAAGCGTCGGCGGGCAGACCGGCTATATCCGGAAAGACCTGCTCAGCCAGACACAGAATGCTTCAGCCAGCCAGCCGGCACAGCAGGCGGAGGCATCCGACGGGACAGCATCGGTGAATTCCGTTACGCCTCAGGCAGAGGCTGAGGGAGAGAACGCGACAGCGACAAATTATGGATCTGCTGTCACGATGTATACTGCGGATGGCGTTAACGTCAGGTCGCAGCCAAGCACCGGTTCAGACGTAAATTCAACGCTCGGCCTGGGAACCGCAGTGACAGTCATTGGAGAAACGGATAACTGGTATGTAGTATCGACCGGCTCAGGGACAGGATACATTTCGAAGGCATTGCTGAGCGACGCGGCTCCAGCCGGATCGGCCTCATCAGGGACTGACTCTTCAGGACAGGGGAGCAGCACGGGCTCTTCCGATACGGGAACGTCTTCAGGAAGTACCACTGATACGGGGGCATCTTCGGGAGGTACATCGTCCGGCACAAGTGCGGCGGCTGGCAGCAGCGGATATGTTTCCGGCGTGGTAATCGGAACATCCAGCGATGGTATCACAATTCAGGGCGATGATGGGAATGTCTATAACGTCGATACAGGATCGGCTGAGATCTCGGCATCTGACGGGATTTACTCCGGATTGTATGTGAACGTTGGATATACGGTGAATGAGGATGGATCCCTGACTGCATCCGCCGTGACAGGCTGAGACCAGTCAAGGATTCATGGATCGCCCAAAGGCGGTTCCGGAAAAGCTGCACGATTTTGGCGCAGCTTTTTTCCTGCCGGAGCACTTTCATGAAGTATAACAATGCAGTTTTAAAGTAAGGGGGACGGCTGAAAATGAGCAAATCGATCAGGACACCGGAGGCGGATGATTTTTGTGATGCGATTCTGTCGCTTCGGTCCAGGGATGAGTGTTACCGTTTTTTTCAGGATGTCTGTACGGTGAATGAGCTTGCCAGCCTGTCTCAGAGATTTGCTGTCGCGAGGATGCTGACACAGAAGAAGACCTACCTGGAGATCGCACAGGAAACAGGAGCATCCACCGCTACCATCAGCCGCGTCAACCGGGCGCTGGTGTATGGAAGCGACGGATACTCCATGGTGCTGGAAAGGGTCTTTGGAACGCTTGAATCATAAACAATACGCTACATAAACAATGCTGCATAGACTGCGCGATAAAGGAACTGCCGCGAGAACAGATCCAAAGGATCTGCTCCGGCATAACTGCTCCTAAGAACGTTCGTCATTAAAGTAGCGGTCGATCAGCTTCTCGATCAGCATCCTGCGGACAAAGACATCGTATGTGAGCATATTGATCATGGCGAGGACACGGAGGAATTCGCGTTCCTCGTCCTTTGCGTCCGAGAAGTAATCCGCGGCAGTGTCAACCATATCATTGACGTCTTCGCGGAAGCCCTTCCGGCGGTCCTTGTTCATCCGGACGATCTCCGCATAGAGGTCACCGATGCTCCGGCCGGACTGTGCATGGTAATACTGTTCGCCGATCGGCTTCAGGACAGCCTGGATATCCTGGAGGGAGAGCGTTCCCTTGAAATAATAGATCAGGATCAGGAGCATGATGTGCTCTTTGGTGTATTTCTTTTTTTCAGGGGGCGGGAGCAGGCGGTTTTTCGCATAGTTGTTGATCATGGTCTTTGTGAGGATCTTATCTTCATCCCTGCGCCGGGACTGCTTCAGGTGCTCGTCCATATAAGTGGTCACCTGATCCATATACAGACTGATGTCCGGAATGTCAGATGGCTCAATGAGATCCACCTTGTCAACCGCGTCCAGCAGATAGAAGAGAAGCTCCTTGCTCTTCTCTTCGCCCGCCCCGGAAATATCAGAGTCATAGTTCTTTTTCTTAGAAGCCATTGGATATCACCTCCATGTGCACATTATATAGTTTTAAAAACGATATCGCAAGTGCGGAACGGGAAAACCGTGGGAAAGATGGAGATTAAGGTTACAAGTCACACCCACAGGCCGGCCCGCTGGCGGGGGTGTGGGTGTGACTTGTAACAGTTTATGATGGAAAGGCAAAGCCATGAGAAAGATGGAGTTTAAGATGGAACGGGAAAATCTGGTGAAGCCGGGAGACCGTATCCATGTTACAGAAGGAAAGCTGCCGGAGACATGGTACTATACCATTGAGCCTGCCGTGGCGATGAGTGCGAATTATACTCTGCGTGAACGGCTGAAGGTATTTGACGGAACCGTAGAGGAAGTGAGGACAGATGAAAGTGGATTTACCGTGGTAGCCTCATTTGATGAACCATAGTTTCCCGATATGGAACTGTTCAGAACAGGTTGCGAACAATTCCAAAAGGCATACAAAAAGGCATACAAAAAAGGATGGAACCCGGATGGAAGAAAAGAAGGAAACCAGAACAAAGTACAACCTGAATCCAGAACAGCTGCGGGCGGCGACCCATCTGAACGGCCCCCTCCTGATCCTTGCAGGCGCGGGTTCGGGCAAGACGAGGGTTCTGACAAACCGGATCGCATGGCTGATCGAGGAGCAGGGAGTCGCCCCCTGGAACATCATGGCGATCACATTTACCAACAAGGCAGCGCGTGAGATGAAGGAACGCGTAGAGCGCGTGGTCGGAAGCTGGCCGGAAGCAGTCCATGTGGCGACATTTCACTCCACCTGTGTGAGGATCCTGCGCCAGTACATCGACAGGATCGGGTACAGCCGGAATTTTGATATTTATGATACAGATGATACCCTGAAGCTGATGAAGGATATCTGCAGGCAGATGGAGATCAATACGAAGATTTACAGGGAAAAATCATTGCTGGCGCGGATCTCGCATTTTAAGGATGAACTGATCGATCCTGAAGCGTGCAGGCGTGATGCCCTCGCGCTGACGGACGAAAGGGAGCTCCTTGCCGCAAATGTCTATATCGAATATCAGCGCCGTCTTCTCAGGTGCAACGCACTGGATTTTGATGACCTGATCTGTCTGACGGTAAAGCTGTTCAGGGAACATCCGGATGTCCTGGAGCATTACCAGAACCGCTGGAAATACCTGATGGTAGATGAATACCAGGATACCAACAAGGCACAGTTTGTGTTCATTTCTCTGTTGGCGCAGAAACTGAGGAACCTGTGCGTGGTAGGGGATGACGACCAGTCGATCTACCGGTTTCGCGGCGCAGACATTGGGAATATCCTGAACTTTGAGCAGATCTTCCCGGAGACGCAGGTGATCCGCCTGGAGCAGAATTACCGTTCCACCCAGAACATCCTCGATGCCGCCAACTGCGTGATCGCCAACAATAAGGGCCGCAAAGCAAAGCATCTGTGGACGGACCGCGGAGCGGGCGAGCCTGTACTCGTGAAGCGGTTCGATGACGGACGGGCGGAAGCGAAATATATCGTAGACGACATCGCACGCATGAAGCGGAAGGGAATCTATGCCTACAGGGACAGCGCTGTGCTGTACCGCACCAACGCCCAGTCCCGTGCGATTGAAGAGCAGCTTCTGTATGAGAATATTCCCTATACGATTATAGGGGGGACGAATTTCTATGCCAGGAGGGAAGTCAAAGACATTCTGGCATACCTCAGGGTCATTTCGAACAGCAGCGATGACATTGCAGTGAAGCGGATCATCAATGTCCCGAAGCGGGGGATCGGGCTGACCTCCATCAACCGCGTGGACGATTATGCCCATGCGCATGGGATGAGCTTCTATGACGTGGCCAGGATGGCGGACAAGGTGCCCGGCATGGGGCGCGGCGGCCTTAAGATCCGTGAATTTGTCCGCCTGATTGAGGAAATGAAAAAGAGCGAAGGCAGCATCGGGCCTACGGAACTGATCAAGGTTGTGATGAACCGGACAGGGTATGAAGAAGAGCTGAAGCTGGAGGGAACGGATGAAGCGAAGGATCGGCTGGAAAACCTGGGTGAGCTTCTGAATAAAGCTGCCTCCTATGAAGCTTCCTTCAAGGCAGGGCAAGACGGCGCTCAGCCGGACTCTGGACCTTCCCTGCAGGGTTTCCTGGAGGAGGTATCCCTTGTTGCGGAGATCGACTCCTTTGATGCCGATGAGGACCGCGCGGTGCTGATGACAATTCATTCCGCAAAGGGACTGGAGTTCCCGAATGTCTATATGAGCGGAATGGATGAAGGGCTCTTTCCAAGCTACCAGTCTACGATATCCGAGGATCCTGCGGATATGGAAGAGGAGCGGAGGCTGTGCTATGTCGGCATCACAAGGGCAATGGACCGCCTGACACTGACAGGTGCGTCTGTACGGATGCTCCGGGGGCAGATGCAGTGGTACGGGGAATCCAGGTTCCTTGAGGAGCTTCCGAAGGCAGGGGGAGCGCAGGCACCAAAGGGCAGGCAGGGAGCCGCCCATGCTTCAGCCTTAAAGCAAAACGAGGCGCCGCGCAAAAAGAAAACGGTTCCAAAGCCGTTTCTCCTGAACCGTGAGCCCGCGCCTTCTTTGGGCACGGAACTGGGATATGGCGTGGGAGATACTGTGCTGCATGTGAAGTTCGGGCAAGGCATCGTCCAAGAGATCAGGGACGGCGGCAGGGACAAGGAAGTGACAGTTGATTTTGAAAAGTTTGGCGTGAAAAAGATGTTTGCTGGTTTTGCAAAGCTGAAGAAGGTAGAATGACTGCTTCCGGCAGGGGAAGCTTCTTCGCACCAGTGCTTTTCAGGTTCAGCGTCGCCTGACGGAGACTTTTGAAAACAGTTTACCCGAGCATCTTGTCTGGCCGGTTTTCCGATATCTGAGGCGGACAGCCTTACCTTACCGTGCCGGGCCATGGCGGAAAAACCGGGTGGAAAAAACATCAGGGAAAGTGAAGAAGACGCCTCTGAAGATATGGATAAAATGAGAAACCTGTGATATACTCTTGAAAGCAGGCAGAGAAGACCCTTGGTCATTGTGGAAAGGATATGGGATCAACATGATGAAGAAAGATGAATTGATTGAAGCTCTCAGAGATCGTGATAATGCGCGGCATAAGAATGCCATCCTTTGGTGCCTTGCAGTGGTTGGTGCGATCGCAGCGATCGCGGCAATCGCGTATGCCGTCTATCGTTATCTGACTCCGGATTATCTGGAGGATTTTGATGATGACTTCGATGATGACTTCGATGATTTCTTCGATGATGACGAAGAAGAAGCCGAGGAAGAGAGCAAGGAAGAAGAGAGTAAGGAAGAGAAGGCAGCCGAAGAAGAAGCTCCTGCAAAGGAAGAAGAGACTGCTGAAGAGGAATCCGGAGAGTGATATTTCCCGGACGGAACAAGCCAGATCAGGCTGCCGCATACGCGGCAGCCTTTTTCATAAGGCATTGCGTTCTTATGACACATATTTCGTAAAGAAGGGATAGGATAGCAGCATGAAAAGAGGCGAACTCGTGGAAGGAATCATTGAACGGTATGATTATCCGGGACGTGGCATCTTACGCTCAGACGGGCGCGAGATATCCGTGAAAGGGGTACTTCCGGGACAAAGGATCCGCTGCCGTATCAAGAAGGCGAATGCTTCGAAGTGTGAAGCCATTTTGCTGGAGGTCATTGAGAAGAGCCCTGCGGAGAAGGAAATCGGATGTCCGCATTTCCCTGAGTGCGGCGGATGCCAGCTGCAGACGATTCCCTATCCGGACCAGCTTGCTCTGAAGGAAGAACAGATCCGGCGTCTGATGGAACCGGCACTCATCCAACCGGCGGAAGGGTGGTTCGATGGAATCCTGCCATCGCCGGACGAAACCGGTTATCGCAACAAGATGGAATTTACGTTTGGGGATTCCTTCAAGGGCGGCCCCATGGTGCTTGGGATGCACAAAAAGGGGAGCTTCTATGACATTGTAGATACACAGGACTGCAGGATCATTGACCCTGATCTGCGCGCCATCCGCGGCGAGGTCCTGAACCTGGCGGCCCGGACCGGTGCTCCATATTATCACAGGATGACGCACCAGGGCTGCTTTCGACATCTGCTGGTGCGCAAAGCCAGGGCCACCGGGCAGATCATGGTGGATCTGGTGACGACAACGCAGCATGGTGCTCTCATGCAGGAACTGGATCGGATGCTCGTGGAACAATTGACCCGGCTTCCGCTAAATGGAACGTTGGCAGGAATCCTTCATACTTATAACGATTCTGTAGCGGATACGATCCAGAATGACCGCACGCAGCTTCTGTATGGAAGGGATTACATCGAAGAGAAGCTTTTGGGAATGGAGTTCCAGATTACCCCGTTTTCCTTTTTCCAGACGAATTCCAGAGGCGCGGAAGTGCTGTATGACCAGGTCCGCCGCTACATTGGAGAGACAAAGGACAAGGTCATCTTTGACCTGTACAGCGGAACAGGGACGATCGCACAGATTCTTGCGCCGGTCGCGAAACATGTGACCGGAGTGGAAATTGTGGAAGAGGCTGTGGAGGCAGCGCGCAGGAACGCAGAAAAGAATGGGCTGGAAAACTGCGATTTTATCTGCGGCGATGTCCTGAAGGTGATCGATACGCTGCCTCAGAAGCCGGATCTTATCGTGCTGGATCCGCCCAGAGACGGGATCCATCCAAAAGCAATGCCCAAGATCCTGAAGTTCGGCGTAGATCGGATCGTGTATATATCCTGTAAGGCAACCAGCCTGAAGCGTGATCTGTCCATGCTGCAGCAGGCCGGGTATCGAGTAACAAGGATGGCTATGGTCGATCTGTTTCCCGGGACGGCACACGTCGAGACTGTCTGTCTACTAACACATAAAGAGTGAAAAGGGGTTGGAAAAGTCCGTAATACTGGGGTTCTTGCCATCCCGGGGGTATGTGCCCCTGGCGGCGGGAACCCTTCTTTTAGCATCGCGCAGCGCAGCGCGGAAATCATGATCCAGAGCATGTTAAAGCGTATTCCCCTGTGGCAGAAAATGTGCAGTGAATCATTTCTCCCCTCGAATCTGAAGCAGTCATTTTCCACCCTGATCACTCATCGTGCTCAAAGGCTCACTTGATCTGACGATTGAAGTGCGCTGCAGCAACCTTCAAACCGGCGAAAAAGAAACGAGCACTGTCACCGTCACCTTGCCTGGCGTGACAATGCAGGAAGGTCACGCAACAACCCTTATCCTGATACGAGATGAGGGTTGTTAATTTTTGTCCATAAAGCCTGTAATCACGGGCTCTTTGGCACTGTCCTACTTTGGAATCCGGATGACAGCCATGGAACCCTTTCCCACTTCACTTTGGATCGTAAGCGTTCCCCGACACATCGCCTCCAGACGCTTTTCGATATTCT
>CAMJIC010000083.1 GCA_946405675.1 uncultured Clostridia bacterium | reverse complement strand
GAGGAGAAAAACCTCCCATCCATCTCTGACCAGCTTCCGGGTGATCGCCATACTGATCTGCCCTGTTCCTCCAATCAACAATGCCCTCATTCTCTCTCCTCCGCTCCTGATCACATCCCGCGATCATTCCTCTTTATAGCTGGCTCCCAGCAAGGAGAAACCATCCTTGCCCTTCGCCTTCGTCTGATACAGATACTGATCCGATACCTTATACAAGGACTCATAGGTCGGATAGCTTCCATCATTGATCGCGCCTCCGACGCTGACTGTCACATAGACTCCGTCCTTTTCACTGACCATCACCTTATGGATCGCCTGATTCAGGTGCTCCAGCCGCCTGCGGCTCACCTCATAATCAACCATGCCTGCCGCATAAATGATGAACTCATCTCCCCCCATCCGCATCACGATATCCGTCTGCTTAAAAGAGGACTGCAATACCCTGGCAACCTGCCGGAGCACCTCATCCCCCTTCTGATGCCCATACCGGTCATTGACATGCTTAAAATCATCGATATCAATGATCAGGAAGGTTCCGGACTCATGCTTCTCAATGCATTCGCGGATCAGCTGTGTTCCCCCTGCCCTGTTATAGATCCCGGTCAGCGGATCATGCTCCGCCACGACCTGGGTAGACTTACGCATCTGGACAGCCCTGATCCTGGCATGGGCATAGTAAACAGAAAACACCGCCGCCAGAAAAGTGACCGACACGATCCGGACAATATTCTGCTCATGCACATGCTCATCCACAACCCGGTGATTCATCAGCAGCGCAAAAGCCCCTTCCAGCACAACCATAAGCAAAATCCGCCACGGCTGATCAAAGATGAGGGACGGAAACAGCACCAGAAGGATCAGGAACAGAAAACCCGACTGGCTGACATTCGGCATATATTCCACAAAGGCGATCAGAGCGAGCATCCCCATGATCACCAGCTCCATCTCTAACGTAATGCCATATTTCAGATCCGGCCAGTTCATAAAGCTGAACGCCAGGAAAAACAGAAAAACGCACCCTCCGATGATCACCTCCGGCCTCACCTGCCCGTATACAGCCATTTCCAGTACCAGTAACAGAAGGCTGTTCAGCAAGCCGGCCAGAAGGATCACCCTCAGTGCATCCGTATTCTTCGCCTGCGCAATCTCATGATCCGCTTCGATATTCAGATATTCCCTAACACGTTTCCAGAGCATCCTCATCACATGTGCCACTCCTTTCAGTTACCTATGCCGGTCGCAGGATAAAACATCCCCCGGCCGGTCTGATACCAGCAGATATAATATATCATCTGTCAGTTATTCACACAAGCAATAAGGAACAAGGCACAAGATATTCCTGCCAGCAGTTACAGTTCACTGCCAGCAGGCTGCAGCAATTTATTCAGCTTCCCCAAACAACTCGTTCAGGATCTCATCCTGGAGCGTGTTCAGCCCATCCGCCGTATAGACCTCACCCTCATATTCAATTCCCTTGAACTCCGGATGCTCCTCGAGATACTGCTGCAGATCATATACGGCCATACTCTCGGAAAACTGTATGGTGCTCATGCAATCCTCAAGCGGGATACCGATCTCATCACAAAATGCCTCGAGGGATGCCGTATACGCTTCTCCATCTTCCGAGAACCTGGCGTCTGTCACCGTATAACTGCCATCCTCTTCCTCTTGCAGCGTAAAAAACACCGCATCCGAAGCGGAATCCAGGAATCGGAGCGTATCTTCCTCATCCTTTGTATAATTGTTCTGAGTCACGTAACTCAGGGCCATGGTATCTTCCTGCTCCTGATCCGTATTATCCCAGATCGAGGTGATTGTAACGATCTGAACATCTCCCGGATCCATAATACCGGCATTCCTTTCGCGAATATAAGCCTTCTCAGCCTCCCTTACATTCTCATATTTCCGGAATATCTCCTCCAGGTAATCCGGGGATGCATCCGAGGGGGTCTTTGCGCCCGCGCCGGATCCAAGAACCTGTCCCAGGAGTGTTTCCACGTATCCGCCCAAAGCACTCAGATCCGCCTGATCGCCCAGGCTCTTCACTTTCCCCAGCGCATCCTTCACAGCCTCGGAAACCTTGCCGTCCGCTCCCTTCAGATATTTTTCAGCAGACCCCAGAAGGCCATCCAGGCTGGTTCCTTCCGGAAGCACCCCCTGCAGGACTCCTCCTTCTCCGAACAGTTTATCCAAAGATACATCGCCCTCCGACAACGAATCCGACAACGAACCTACCTTGCCCGACAGAGAATCCAAAGCGCCTGACAGGGAATCCAGCCCACCGGACAAAGTGTCCAGAAAAGAGCTTTTCTTCTCTACCGGCACTTCCGCAGCTTCCGTCACTTCCTGTATTTCCGTCATAGCCTGTGCAGCTTCCGTCATGCCTTCCGCCGCGAATACAGAACAGACCGATGTAGTACAGGCCATGGCCAGGATCGATCCTGTCAGCAGAAAATGGGTGAGTTTTGTCATAATGCTTACCTCCTTTGTGAAAATGATATTTCGTTCGTAACGGTTCAGAACAGCCTCTGACCGGTTACAAATCACACCCCCGCCATCGGGCCTGTGGGTGTGACTTGTAACCTCATCCGACAGCACGCAGGATGTCAGGCAATCAGCACCTTGACGCTGCGCGGCCCAAGAGAGATGCTTCCGGGATCTCCCAGCATTTTCTCCTCACCGGGAGCCGAGGAGAATCCGGCGGAATCAAAAGCCAGCTTCCAGGATTTCCCTGCCGGAATGATGGGCAGTTTCATGCTATGCTCCTCCCAATGTGCGTTCACGGCGATATAGAGAAAACAATCCTCCTTTGTCCCAAACCGTACATGGTCTTCCGCATACATGTAGGCAAAATGCAGTGCCGGCGTATTTTCATCCAGCTGCCAGGGCTCTGATGCGTGAAACGAAAGCTCCGGATACCCCGTTCCGTTATGCCCGAAACGATACTCCGCATTCCGAAGGACAGGATGCGCCATCCGGAACGCAACCAGATGTCTCACATAATCAAACAGTGCCTTGTTCTTCCCGAGCCCGGACCAGTCCAGCCAGGAGATCTCATTATCCTGACAATAGGCATTGTTGTTGCCGTTCTGCGTATTGGCAAATTCATCCCCGGAAAGAAGCATGGGAATCCCTCTGCTGGTCAGAAGGATCGTCAGCATATTCTTCATCTGGCGCATGCGCAGATCATTAATCTGCGGATCCTGCGTACTGCCCTCCGCTCCGCAGTTCCAGCTGTCATTGTCATTGCACCCGTCCCGGTTGTCCTCGCCGTTCATCTCATTATGCTTCTCATTGTAGGAGACAAGGTCAAACAGGGTAAACCCGTCATGACAGGTGACGAAATTGATGGACGACGCGGCATTGCGCTCATCGTACAGATCCTCCGACCCGCGGATCCTCCGGTACAGCTCCGGAGCATGCTCCGCACCGCCTTTGATGAACCTGCGCAGGCAGTCGCGGTATCTGCCGTTCCATTCTGCCCACCGGTCACTGGAAGAGAAATCCCCTACCTGGTACATGCCTCCCGCATCCCAGGCCTCAGCGATCAAAAGGGTTTTCCCAAGCACTGCATCATTGGCAATGGTATCGATGAGCGGCGAATTCATCAAAGGCGTCCCATCCTCGCCCCGGGACAGGACCGATGCCAGGTCAAATCGAAATCCATCCACATGATAAGCGCTGACCCAATAGCGCAGGCAGTCAAGAACAACATTCCTGACGACCGGATCATTGCAGTTCATGGTATTTCCGCAGCCGCTGAAGTTATAGTAATGCCCGTCCGGCGTAAGCATGTAATAGGTTCTGTTATCAATCCCACGATAGGAGATCACCGGGCCGTTTTCATTTCCCTCCGCCGTATGGTTGAAGACAACATCCAGGATCACCTGGATCCCGTTTTTATGCAGCCTGCGGATCAAGCTTTTCAGTTCATCCGCCTCCATGCCGTACCGTCCCGCGATGGAATATCCTGCCTTCGGCGCGAAAAAGCAGACCGTCGAATACCCCCAGTAATTAACCAGCTGCCTGCCGTCCACGCTCCTCTCATTCTCTGATTCGTCAAATTCAAAGATCGGCATCAGCTCCACGCAGTTGACGCCAAGCTCCTTGAGATACGGGATCTTCTCCTTCAGCCCGGAATAGGTGCCCCGGTATTTCACACCGCTGCTTTGATGCATGGTAAAGGAACGTATATGAAGCTCATAGATGACCAGATCCTTCGGGTTCAGTTCAAGGGGCTTATCTCCCTCCCAGTCATAATCCTCCCGTATGATCTGCCCTCTGTGGGGAAATGGATCCTCCGGATCTGACCCCCTGCCCCACTCGCTCCTTCCGGAAACCGACTTCGCGTACGGATCCAGCAGGATCCTTGACTTGTCAAACAGCAGTCCTTTTTCAGGGCAGTATGGGCCGTCAAACCGATAGCCGTACTCCGTTGTCTCCAGGTTGATTCCGAACACCATCATGGTGTAGACATTCCCGATCCTGAATTCCTGAGGGAACGGGATCTCAACGAAGGGCTCCTTCTGTCCGTGATGAAACAGGACCAGCGTGCATCCCGTCGCTTCTTTTGAAAAAATGCTGAAATTCACACCGTCACCGATGATGGATGCGCCAAAGGGAAATACACGCCCGATCCGATAGGAAAGATTTTTGATCTGGTTCGTAGGAAAAGTATCAATCAGCTTCATAGGTGCTCCCTTACATTCAATTCTTCCCTTCACGCCTGCAGGCCGGTCTTTCTCGTTTTCTGTATTCTGTCTGCACAGCTACTCTGCAAGCCAGTAACTCCAGGCCGAGACAACCTCGGTGCTCAGCTCAGACCATGGCCATGTCCTGGAACAGTTCTCCAGATTATTGGGGTCATTCAGGATAAATGTGCCATCCTCCGCAAGCCCCGCCAGTACCATGAAGTGCCCGACGGCGGAAAACTTGCCGATCCCAACGTTGATCAGGACCGGATGTCCCGCCTGCAGCTCCGCACGGATCGTTCCTTCATCCGGATTGATCTGGGTGCCATAGATGCTGTGATTGGGAAATGCATTGGTCACCAGGCTCCAGGATGTCCCCTGCCCCGGAACCCAGAATCCCGCATTTTCCGAATAGACAAACATATCGCGGGGATTGATGGACTCATCCCCGGTCAGCCCCAGGCCGATCATCGCCATGCAGGTGGGCGCGCACCCCGTCAGACCGCCCGGGCCGCCTCCATAATGGTCAAAGCCCCAGCGCCAGTCCCACTGCATCAGAAGCGGGACAAGTCCCTTTACATCCTCCCCCAGCATGGGCAGAAGCGCCTCCCGCTCCTCATCAGTGTAGGTGAAGGACTCCGGCGATGTCACATTGTGCCCATACAGATAGAGGAAATGGATCACATTCGGATTGCCTTCCGCATGGCTGATCACATAAGGCATGAAACGCCCTTCCAGCTCACGCTTCACCCATTCATACTCCCCCGCGACCTGCTCATTGGTAAGGGTGCTGTGGGAGCCCATCACGGTCAGCATCTCCTCATCCGGGAGGATCTCTGCGCCGGAACCTGTAAATGTGCCTGGCGGCGGTGTCGGCATCGTACCTGACCCGGAGGATGTGCTCTCCTGGCTTCCGGAAGCGGCATCCTGCGCATCTGCACTCAAGGTGCCTGCCTCATCCTCCGAACCTGCGCCGGCAAGGGAATACTGCGACGCCATGCAAAGGGTGCCCGTGCCTGAAAGCACAAACGCCATGCAAGACAGGCTGGCAAGAAACGAAAGGGTTCCTCTCCGCATCAGGCGAAGACGGACCAGACTTCGCCCGGCTCCGAAGGAGCGTGCCCGCCGCTGGCGGGTTTCTCCACGGCATTCCTGACCGTGGAAAAAGGCATCACAGTATGTTTTCCAACTGTTCTTATCCTTCATAGCTCACTCGCTTTTTTGAAAAATCCCAGCACTTCTTTATAATACTTCTCAAGGGACGCCGGATCGCTTGCATAGATCTCATGCTCCGCCTCGGGGAACTGCACCAGCTTTACATGCTTTGCCCTGCGCGAGAGCTCATTCTGCCCTTCATTGTCCACATAGACGTCCTTTCCGGCCTGGCACACAAGCAGCGGGATCCGGATCCTGTCCTCTTTCTTCGCAACCTCCAAAGTCGCCCGGTACGCTGCCCTCCCCCAGCGGTATGTGCCGCCGTTCATCGTATAGATCCCGCCGCTTGCCGGATCCTTCCGCAGAGCAAACTGATACATAAACCGCGCCAGGGATGTTGATCCGCTTCCCTCAAAATCAGGCTTGTCCGGGTCGAACTTCTGCATTCCGGGCATCGGCTTCTCATCCCATCCCAGAACCCTTGACGCGCCCATCAGCGCCTTCACCTGCCACAGTGGAGTCTTTCCAAATGTCATCTTCAGCATCGGTGAAGAAAGAACCGCTGCATAAAAATACTCCGGATACTTCTCCAGGAACAAGGTGCTCACGCAGCCGCCCATGGAATGCGCATACAGCAAAAGCTTCATCTGCCTTGGTCCGGAGGACGCGCCTGCAGCCATCCCGCCGTCCACATCACCATCTTTTGCCTGGCCGGGCTGCCTGCCTGCCCGCGCCAGGTCTGCCCTGCATCTTACTCCCTGGCCATACATCTCAGGCAATACGATCCGGTCCAGGAAGCACTTCAGGTCTTCCACATAATGGGAAAAATCCACGACATCCACCACATCCGGGTCTTCCGCAAGACGCTCCGATCCGCCATGGCCACGCTGCTCGATAAAGTACACGGTATATCCATTTTCCCAGAAATCGTATGCAGTCTCGTGAAATTTCCCAAAAAACTCACAGAATCCATGCAGCATGACGATCACGGCCTTTGCATCCGGATGAACCGCCTTGTAATAGCGGATCCTGCTGTCGTCAAAGCTTGCAAACACGCCTCCCGTCACATGAGTTCTGAGCCAAGGCTGCAGAACCGTACTGACAGAAGCTTCAAAACCCTTTTCATCAAATGGAATCATTTTCTTCATCCCCGCTGCCTGGAACACCCATTCCAATGTTCCGTCTCCAGTCCGTCTCACATTCCGGACTCGTTCAGATACCGTTCCTGCTCAGGTGTCAGCACGTCGATCTCCTTGCCCAGGAAAGCAAGCTTTTTCCTGGCGACCTCCAGATCGACGTCTCTCGGTACATCGATCAGCATCGATCCGATCTCATCCCGGTGTTCGACCATGTACTTTGCCGAAAGAGCCTGAATGGCAAATGACATATCCATGATCTCGGCAGGATGTCCGTCTCCGCACGCAAGGTTTACCAGCCGTCCCTCGCCAAGCACATAGACCCATCTCCCGTTCGGAAGCAGGAAGCCCTGGATGTTGTCCCGCATCATCTCCGTCTTCTGCGCATTGGCTCTCAGCCAGGCAATGTCCACCTCGCAGTCGAAATGTCCGGCGTTGCAGCAGACCGCCCCATCCTTCATGTTCAGGAAATCCTCTGCGTCGATCACCTTCTCGCAGCCGGTGACTGTAATAAAGAAATCCCCCTTCTTCGCGGCCTGAGCCATTGGCATCACGTCAAATCCATCCATGACGGCCTCAATCGCCTTCACCGGATCGATCTCCGTCACAATGACGCGGGCTCCAAGTCCCTTCGCCCGCATGGCGACTCCCTTACCGCACCAGCCATAGCCCGCAACGACGACCGTCTTTCCCGCAACGATCAGGTTCGTCGTCCGGTTGATGCCGTCCCAGACGGACTGGCCGGTTCCATACCGGTTATCAAAGAAATGCTTCATCATCGCATTGTTGACGCGCACCATCGGGAATCTCAGCTTCCCTTCCCGGTTCATCGCTTCCAGCCGGATGATCCCGGTTGTCGTCTCCTCACACCCGCCGATCACGCCGGGGATCAGATCGGTCAGCTCGGTATGCATCATATGCACCAGGTCGCCGCCGTCATCAATGATGATATTCGGCCCGCACGCCAGCACCGCGCGGATATGGGAGAAATACTCCTCCTCCGTCGCCCCGTGCCACGCATGGACCTCCAGCCCCTGAGACACCAGCGCCGCCGCCACGTCATCCTGGGTCGACAGCGGATTGGAGCCTGTCACATACATCTTCGCGCCGCCGGCCGCCAGCGTCAGGCACAGGTATGCCGTCTTCGCCTCCAGGTGCACGGATAGCGCGATCTTCTTTCCTTCAAATGGTCTGGTCCTGCCAAACTCCTCCGTCAGCATGCCAAGAAGCGGGCAGTTCCGCCTCACCCACTCAATCTTCCTCATCCCGGACTCAGCCAGGCTGATATCCCTGATCTCACTGTTCATAACGCTTTCCCTTTCCAGCATATCTCTTCTCACAATCCTAACCGTACGCACATCTCCCGCACCTTTGCGTACACCATCTCTTCATCGATCGTCTTCAGCTCACGGTTCTCCATCACGATCTTTCCGTCAATGATGACCGTATCCGTCTCCGATCCGTCCGCGCTGTAGCAAAGTGCAGCGAGCAGGTTGTTATTCGGCATCATGCTCGCCACGTCAAGCCGCAGGATCGCCAGATCCGCCTTCCTGCCGGTCTCAATCGATCCTGTATTGAGCTGCAGCGCCCGCGCGCCTGCCGCGGTGGCAGCTTCAAAAACCTGCGCAGCGCCGACACACTGGGGCGTGCGGTGTGTCCCCTTATGGATCAGGGCCAGATGGCCCATCTCCCGGAACATATTCTGGGCATTGTTGGAAGCCGCCCCATCCGTCCCGAGACACACATTGACCCCGGCAGCAAGAAGCTCCGGAACCGGCGCGAATCCATTGCCAAGCTTCATGTTGGAGGCCGGATTCGTCACCACATTCACACCATGCTCCGCCAGGATGGAAATATCTCCCTCCTGAAGCTGGACGCAATGGGCGGCGATCACAGGCACATCAAAGATTCCCGCCCGAAGCGCGTATTCGATCGGTGTGCACCCATGATCCTTCTTCATGTTTTCGATCTCGGTCATGGATTCAGACAAATGAATATGGATGCCCAGTCCCTTCTCTTTCGCGACATCGGCTACCATCCTCAGGTAATCCGGGCCGCAGGTATACGGGGCATGGGGCCCGAGGCGGAACGACAGCCTGCCGCAATCCTTCCATGCCTCCATCTCCTCCAGCGCCTGCCTCAGACGCACATCCTCCCTGTCATAGGAATCACCCACCAGCCCCCGGCAAATGACCGCCCGCATACCGCTTTGGCTGACTGCCTTCGTCGTCTGATGGATATGCATCTGCATGTCATGGAAGGTTGTCGTTCCGGATCGGATCATCTCGATCTGAGAGAGCAAAGAAGCCCAGTATGCATCCTCCGGCTCCATCCGCCCCTCGATGGGATCCACCCGCTTGAACAGCCAGTCCATGAAGGACAGATCATCCGCACTGTTGCGCATCATCGACATGTAAGAATGCGTATGCGCGTTGATCAGGCCCGGAATCACCAGACGATCCTTCCCATCGATCACCCGATCCTCCGAAAAGCCCTCCGGCTTCTGGTCGATCCCGGCAATCAGGTCATCTGTGATATAGATCGTATGCTTCCCGATCTGAAAGTCTTCCGCAGCCTGCACCCCCGGCAGAATGGCCAGCGCATCCCTGATCACAATTCCCATATTTCACCTCTTCCTGATACCACTGAAAAATCTGTGCAAGCCGTATCGTTTATTTCGCACAACAGTGTAACTGTCCCGAACAGTTATGTAACGATTTCATTTCGCATCTCAATTCAACAAATCTGATTCGTAACTGTTCAGAACCTGTTCTGGACAGTTAGGAGCTGTTCAGAAATAACTTGTACATATGACGCAGGACAAACGTTCA
>CAMJIC010000082.1 GCA_946405675.1 uncultured Clostridia bacterium | reverse complement strand
TGAACGTTTGTCCTGCGTCATATGTACAAGTTATTTCTGAACAGCTCCTTAGAAATCCTTCGGAAGGTCAACTACGGAATGCCTGGCAACAAAATCTATGACATTCACCATATCCTCCGGCGCAATGGTCATATCCTTCTCAATCCAGCTCATCAGAACGAATGTAAAATTATATGCATAATAATCGGCAATCCACTTCGGCGTGATCCAGCTGTATCTGCCGGATTTACGAATTTCGTTTGACTGAAAATATTCCATGATCGACTCAGCGATCAGTCCACGCATGATGCTCTCAAAGGAATTCTGTCCTGTCGTATGGGACACATGGCCGTAGAATCCTTTGTTCTTCAACAATGCCGTGAAAATAAATGTTACTGCCTCTCTTTGCATGCTGTTCTGCAGAAGGATCTTTGCAGGGCTGACGACCTCCTCGCGGCAGATCCATTCGAGAAGCTCATATTTATCCTGAAAATGATTATAGAATGTTACTCTTATGACACCGGCACGATCTGTGATCTGTTTGATCGTGATCTTCTCAACCGGTTTCTCCAGAACCAGCTCCTTAAAGCTATCTGAAAGAAGCACCTTCACTTCCCGTTTCTGCTGCAACGACTCTACCTCCGGCAGATATCTGTTTCCTGATTTTTCACATCCTCACCCATTGACATCGGGGTGATTCGTACCCATCCTGCTCCTGTTCAAAACCTGTTCTGAACAGCCAGGCTGTCTTTTCATTTCTGCGGTCATCTTAGCATTTTTTCATACCAGTGGCAACCAGGACGGTGTCACACAAAATTCCATCTTCCGCCCTGTTACTGGATGCAGGAACGCAAGCCTCGCGGCGCAAAGACATAACGGAAGCTCTTCCTCTCCCTTCCCGTATTTCCTGTCCCCCGCAAGCGGCATCGATGCATGAGCCATCTGTACGCGGATCTGATGGTGGCGTCCCGTATAAAGCCTGATTTCAAGAAGTGCCCTGGAATCCCTGATCCAAATTGTATGAAACGACAGCCTGGCGAGCTTAGCGCCCTGTTCTCCAGGAGCCGCAACATATGCCATATTCGTCGAACGGTCCCGTCCCAGGCAGTCTTCCAGAAACACCTCTTTCTTCATCCCCTCTACCGCCAGAGGATAAGACACAGGATCCAGGCAGACAGCCGCCTGATAGATTTTTTCCATCCCGCCTTTACCGGCAGTCTGCTTATCCAACTTCCCTTTGCCCACAGCCTGCTTATCCATCTTCCCTTTGCCCACAGCCTGCTCACCCTTCTTGTCTTTTCCGGCGGCCTGCTCACTGAGCTTCGCAGCGCTTTGCGGCGTTTTCGCAAATACAAGAAGCCCTTCTACTGGCTGATCCAGACGGTGTACAATCCCCAGATACGGCTGCGAAAGATAATTCTTCAGCATACTTACCAGGTCCTTGCGTGATGTCCGTGCCGTCTGCACCGCAAGTCCCGCCTCCTTATACACTACCAGAATTTCCCGGTCTTCATATTGAATCTTCATCACACTGTTCCCCCCATCTTCGCCCACACCGCTGCAATCCTCACCTCTGTCCTTGAAAAAGGCCAGCAAAAGAGGTCTCTCCCACATCCAAAGTACGCTTTCATTCCTGACCATAGAAAAAGCCGACACTCAGAGAAACATGCCTGATCCAATCACAGGGTCAGGCATTTCCTGAAATGCCGGCTTTACGGTTTCTTCGGATCTGCTCCTTATTTTCCAAAGAATCACAGATACTTTTTCAGTACATCCACTTTGTCCAGCTTCTCCCAGGGAAGATCCAGATCATTTCTTCCAAAATGTCCATATGCAGCCGTCTGCTTGTAGATCGGCCTGCGAAGATCGAGCATCCGGATGATTCCCGCCGGGCGAAGGTCAAAGTTCTCACGAATGATATCCGTCAGCTTTTCATCGTTGATCTTGCCCGTTCCATAGGTATCGACCATGATCGATGTAGGACGCGCAACACCGATCGCATAAGAAAGCTGGATCTCACACCTCTCCGCAAGGCCTGACGCAACAATATTTTTTGCCACGTAACGGGCTGCGTAAGCCGCGCTGCGGTCCACCTTCGTGCAGTCTTTTCCGGAAAATGCGCCGCCGCCATGCCTTGCCGCTCCGCCATAAGTGTCAACAATAATCTTGCGGCCGGTCAGTCCTGCATCCCCATGAGGCCCGCCGATCACAAAACGTCCGGTCGGATTGATGAAGTACTTTGTCTGGTCATCCAGCATTTCCTTCGGAAGGATCGGGTCAAATACATACTTCCTGATATCCTCGTGGATCTGTTCCTGCGTCACATCCGGGTCATGCTGCGTGGAAAGAACCACCGCATCCAGACGAACCGGCTTTCCATCCTGATACTCCACAGATACCTGGCTCTTTCCATCCGGACGGAGATACTTCAGCGTCCCATCCTTCCGGACTTTGGTCAGCTGCAGGCAGAGCTTATGGGCAAGGGAGATCGCAAAGGGCATATACTCCTCCGTCTCATTCGTCGCATAGCCAAACATCATGCCCTGGTCGCCGGCCCCGATCGCCTCGATCTCGCTGTCCGACATCTGGTTCTCCTTCGCTTCCAGCGCCCTGTCGACACCCATCGCGATGTCCTCAGACTGCTTGTCCAGCGCGACAAAGATCGCGCAGGAATCCGCGTCAAATCCCATATCAGGCCCGGTATATCCGATCTCACGGATCGTATCACGGGCAATCTTCTGATAATCAACATTCGCTTTGGTTGTGATCTCACCCATGATCACCGCAAACCCGGTGCACGCCGCTGTTTCGCAGGCGACACGGCTCATCGGATCCTGCGCCACGACCGCATCCAGAATCGCATCCGAAATCGCGTCGCACACCTTATCCGGATGTCCCTCTGTCACAGACTCCGATGTAAATAAAATCTTCTCCATTTTCCTCTCCTTTTTCCTTTTCCATACCAGAAACGATGTCCGGCCAGCTTCAAAGCAAAGTCCCGGACGGTTACACGACGTATAAAAAAGCCCGCGCAAAGGCGGACTCAACGACACATGCTGAATCCCCTTATTGTTCGAGAATACTCGCTCAGGTTGGCACCTTCCGCCATCGACGGGGTTGCCGCGGTTTCAACGATCCTTTGTATCTCCACCGCCTCTGAATAAGAGAACATCACAATTATGCAATTCATACATTGCTAAAGGTAACAAACCACAAAAAAACCGTCAAGGAGAATGAATCTCCCTGACGGAAACAATATCCGTACCATGTCTTATCCGGATATACACCAAGACATCTTTGTCGTGTAATCGTCCAAAAAAAAGATTCACGGTAATCGTTCAGGACAGCCCGAAGCGCTTGCTGCTGAAGGCGTATGAAAGCATAAATGAAGTGACATCGGGCAATTCAGGATGCAAAGCATCACCCGATGCGTAACTGTCCAGAACAGGTTCTGAACAGTTATGGCTCACGAACGATGCTTCTCCATATACCTGAGATAGTTCTCAACCATCAGTGCAATCTTGAATGTCACGGCGTCATCAAATGACCGGATATCCAGCCCTGTTGACTTCGACAGCTTCTCCAGGCGGTAAACCAGTGTATTCCTGTGCACAAACAGCTGCCTTGCGGTCTCGGAGACATTCAGGCTGTTTCCGAAGAACATATTGATCGTTGTAAGCGTCTCCTCGTCAAAGGTCTCCGGCTGCTGTTTTGTAAATACCTCGTGCAGAAACAGCCGGCACAGGTTCTCCGGCAGCTGATAGATCAGCCTCCCGATCCCCAGCTTTCTGTACATATGAATCCTCTGTCCCGAATAAAAGATCTTTCCAACATTCAGCGCCATGCGCGCTTCCTTAAAGGAACGCGATACCTGGGCGATCTCATTTACGATCGTGCCGCAGGACACCCGCACATCGATCATCGCCTCCGTATTCATAATATCCCGGATATTCACAGCCGTATCTTCCAGGTCATCGTAATTCTGATCCTCATCCAGGCAGCGGATCAGGATGATGCTCTTTTCATCCACTTCCGTGATCAGGTTGCCGTCATCATCTCCAAACAGGTTCCGGATAACCTCCATCGCGGAATTATCCCTTTCGTTTTTCGTCTCAATGATATAAACGACACGTCGCACCTGAGGCTCGATGTGGAGCTTCTTCGCACGATTGTAAATATCCACAAGGAGCAAATTGTCCAGCAGGAGATTCTGGACAAAATTATTCTTGTCAAACCGTTCCCTGTAGGCAATGATCAGATCCTGCAGCTGGCTGACCGCGATCCGGCCGATCATATGAACATCCTCCCCGGCACCCTTCGCGATCAGAATATATTCCGGGACATCCTCCCCCTTCACCTTAAAAAAATGATATCCCTGCAGCTCCTGGCTGTCCGCCGGAGAGGTGGCAAACTGCTGCGCAGCGGAAATACTGATCTCATCCATTTTCTCCGTGGAAGCGACGATATATCCGTCCATGCTGCGCACGGAAAAATCGATCTTCGTAATCGCCTTCAGCTTGTCAATCGATGCTTTGATGGTCTGGTTTGATATCATGGGAAATGTCCTCGCTCTTCCTTCCTTAATCATAAAAAGGCCGCCCCGGCGGGACGGCCCTCAGACTTTACAAGAATATGATCAGTTGGTGATCGTCAGCTCGGTTTCCTTATCGAATACATGAACCTTGTCCACATCGATCGCGAACTTGACCTCAGATCCGGTCCTCGCGTCAGTCTTCGGATTGACACGAGCTGTCATGTTGGAGCCGTTGATCGTGAAATACAGGAATACTTCCGCACCCAGAAGCTCGTAAACTTCAATCTTCGCATCCAGTACGGAATTGCTCTTCGCAACAACTTCCGGATCATCATTCAGATGCTCAGGACGAACACCCATGATAACGGTCTTTCCAACATATCCGCCGTCAACCAGCTTCTTGGACTTCTCAGCCGGAAGGGCAACCTTGCCTGCCTGTCCAAGATCCAGGCTTCCATCCTGAAGAACCTTGGCATCCAGGAAGTTCATCTGCGGAGATCCGATGAATCCGGCCGTGAACAGATTCGCCGGCTTATTGTACAGATTCTGCGGGGTATCGACCTGCATGACAACGCCGTCCTTCATGACGACGATCCTGGTACCAAGCGTCATAGCCTCGGTCTGGTCATGGGTAACGTAAATGATCGTAGCACCCAGTCTCTGATGCAGCTTGGAGATCTCCGTTCTCATCTGAACACGGAGCTTCGCGTCCAGGTTGGACAGCGGCTCGTCCATCAGGAAAACCTTCGGGTTACGGACAATGGCACGTCCCATGGCAACACGCTGTCTCTGACCACCGGACAGAGCCTTCGGCTTTCTGTCAAGAAGCTTCTCAAGGTCAAGAATCTTGGCAGCTTCGCGGACCATCTTGTCGATCTGATCCTTCGGAGTCTTTCTCAGCTTCAGTGAGAATGCCATGTTATCATATACCGTCATATGCGGATAAAGAGCGTAGCTCTGGAAGACCATGGCAATATCACGATCCTTCGGCTCTACGTCATTGACTACACGATCACCGATCTTCAGGGTACCGGAGGAAATTTCCTCAAGTCCTGCGACCATACGAAGCGTTGTTGACTTTCCGCATCCGGAGGGACCGACGAAGATGATGAACTCCTTGTCAGCGATCTCAAGATTGAAGTCCTTAACTGCTTCAAAACCATTCGGATAAACCTTGCAAATGTGTTCCAGGGATAAGCTTGCCATCTGAATTTCCTCCAACTAGGCTATGGTTTTTTACAACTATTGCAAGTATACCGCAGGCAGCTGAAACACACCATTGCTTAAGTTTACAAAATTTTAGTGAACCAGACGTGCAAAACGCCTACAAAAAACGAATCCGCTGTTTTCTATGTAGATTTTGACGAATTTCAGAAATTTTCATGAGCAAATTGACGAAAATGAAGTTTCCAGTTATACTAAATCCAATGAGGGAAAAAAGCATAGGTTCGTCTCCGCATCAAGCGGAGGCGAACCGTACACCGCCCAGCCCAGAAGGAGCGTACCCGCCGAAGGCGGGTTTCTCCCCGGCTCCCTTGCCGGTGAGAAAAGCATCTTTTCTTCAAGGATATGAGGCATCCAAACAGTCTCTGAATGAAACGCTGCGCATGGTTTGCGGAATATCTCATAAACATATGTATATGCTCCCTCATCCCCTGTTTTGTGAAACGATTACCTGTCGGCCAGGGAAACAGATCCTGAGAGCCGGCCGTAGCCTTTGGCAGGATCGGAAAGTGTTGCGGATTTGAACTATATTGTTCTGGATTTGGAATGGAACCAATGTCCTTACGGAAAGAAAAAAGAAGACCCGAAGCTGCCCTTTGAGATCATCGAGATCGGGGCAGTCAAGTTGGATGCGTCCTTTCATGAGGTCAGTTCCTTTCACGAAACCATCCGTCCCGTCCTGTACCGCAAGCTTCATTATATGACACGCAGTGTCATACACATGACGGAAGAAGATTTTGAAGGGAAACGCACCTTCCCGCATGTTTTCGCGGATTTTCTCATATGGTGCGGCGATGCTCCCGTTTTCTGCACCTGGGGTCCCGGCGACCTGACAGAATTGCAGAGAAACGTGCGCTGGCACATCGACCATGGCAACCTCACAGGACGTTGGCCGTTCCCGTTCCCATTTTTCTACAGGGACATCCAGAAGATTTTCTCCTATGAGCATGAAGACGGGAAGAAGCGCAGATCCCTTGCCTGGGCAGTCGATTTTCTGCAGATTGAAAAGACCGAAGAATTCCACGACGCGTTTTCCGATGCCCGGTATACAGCCCGGATCTTCGAGCTCATGCGCCCTGAGGATGTAAAGAAGCATACTTCGATCGATACCTACCACACACCTTCCAGGCGCAGCGAAGAGATCCTTGTACGCTACGACAATTATGTCAAGTTTATCTCGAAGTCCTTCCCGGAGCGGGAAGCCGTCATGAAAGACCGGGTCGTTACCTCAACCAGGTGCCTGGTCTGCGGCCAGAGGATCCGCCGTACCATCCGGTGGTTCTCGGACAACGGACGCAATTACCTGTGCATCGCCAGCTGCCCGGAGCACGGCCTGTTCCGCAGCAAGATCCGCATCCGGCAGAATGCGGACGATCAGTGGTATGTGGTCAAGACAACACGGGCAGCAACCCAGGAGGATGTCGATACGACCCGGAAAAAGCAGGAAACACTCCGCCACAGGCGGAAGATGCACCGGACGAACTGACACGGCTTCGCGGTACACACCCCCGCCAGCGTGACGGCCTGCGTCAAGTAGAAAAGGACATATCAGGGATGAGGACCACACACCCGCCAGCGTGACAGCCTGCGGTATGACCGTTGGCATAGATGTGACCGCTGCAACGGCGCAGCGTCCTTCCATCCATCACCAGCCAGATACTCCGGATTCCCGGAGTTCAGATAATGTGGTTAAAATGAGCGACAGACGAAGCCGTATCTCCTTGGGCGGACACCCCTCCAGGTCCTCCAGGCGGGATACGGTTTCGTCTGTCAGTTTTTTACAGCCGTTCAGAACCAGTTCTGAACGGCTGCAGATTCTGTATGATTCTGGTAACTGTTCAGAACCTGTTCTGAACAGTTACGCATCGGGTGATGCTTCGCATCCTGAATCGCCCGATGCCACTTAATTTATACTTTCATACGCCCTCAGCAGCAAGTGCTTCGGGCTGTCCTGAACAGTTACTGGTTCTGTTCATAAATACAGAAGTCCCCTTCAGACGGCCCTGTCAATATAAAAGTCACTGATCAGGTCTTCTATGCTCCTCAAAAGAGCTTCCACTCTCCCATAGAACGCGTCATCATTCCCGGGATTCTCCAGCTCATCCTCCAGCAGATTCATCGTATCCTTGATATATTCCATACGGTTGATCCCTGAGCCGCCCTCAAAGAGACTGCGCCTGGCCCGCACATTTTCCTCCGGTGTCATGGTAGAGGCAATCGTATCCACCTTCGGTTTTTCTCCGATAAAGCGGAAGGTGACAGAAGGCGACGCATGGTTGAGCAGATGTGTCAGGTAGGCGATATCTCCCGTATTCTTATAGTACTTCCAGGCAAAGGTCTTCCTCATCGTCTGAGCGCCCACAGAGCCAAGTCCCAGCTTCTGTCCCGCAGACTTCATGGCACGGTATGCCTGCTCCCTTGAGATCGCACGGTTTCTGTGGCCGACAAAAAGCGGCGTGTCGTCCTCCTTTTCAGCCGTATATTCCTCGATCACGGCTTTCAGATCCGGTTCAAAGCAATAAGACCGTTTGACACGCTTTGTGCCCAGATATACGGTAAGGATCTCCTTTCCCTTTACATCCCCCACAGAAAGCTTCAGCAGTTCCTGAACCTGCAGTCCTGTTCCAACCCCCAGCCGGAACATGATGAAATACTTCGGATCAAGATTCATCAGCTCCTGCTCATACCGTCTCAGCGTCTCCTCATCCTTGATTGGTGCAACCCAGTTCATTCTCCAGCTCCTTATACGATGTCATCCGTAATTGTTATGCCACTCCGGCATCTGGATCCTCTTCCGAAGATAAGAACCTGTCAAGAATTCGCATTTCGCTGTAAAGCCGATTTCATGACAGCTCCTGAACTCTTCAGAAGCATCCTGCCTCCTTCATGCAGGAAAGAGAATCCGGATCCGGACAGGGGTGCAGCGGGGTGCAGCAGTTAATATATGATCTGCCTGGTGTCGCGTCTCAATGACTTTTGATGTTAATCATGCAAAAGTCATTGAGACGCGACACCAGTAATCATTACTTCTTTGATTCTTCCGGCGGATCCGACAGATCCAGGTCCTGAAGGCCCGGATCATTTTTCCAATCCTCCTTCGTGCGAGTCTCTTCCTCCATCGCCATGGCACGGCGCAGCTCCTGTTCTATTTCCTCCGTCGACTTGGCATCGATCTCCTCCTCCAGCCGAAGCGCCTCTTCCCTGGCAGCCCGCATCTTCTTTCTGGACCGGTAATCCCTCGTGGAACGCAGAAGGAACATCAGCAAAAACAGCAGAAGGACGATCACCGTCAGTCCGACGACAAGAATCAGGATTCTCCGGTTCTCCACGACAAATACGCGGATCTTTTCCACATTCCGGCTGGCAAAATTGCCCACATCCTGCCAGACAATATCGCTGGTATCCTTGATGCTTCCTTCCTTGTCCCCCGTCTCGCCCTCTGCCCGGACACGCACAACCGTCTGCCACGGATAAGACAGGTTCAGGTTCACTACATTGACACCCAGCGTCATATTTCCAACCGGCCAGCCATGATACAAATATGGGATCACCGAAGACTCCCCAGGCGCAGCCGGCGCGCTTCCGGTGGAGATCGTCACTTCAGAAGCATCCGCGCCCACCGGGACAGACGCCATGCTGGATCCGCCGGTATGGGAAACCACCTGGGACAGCTCCGGTGCTTCCAGGGACGCTGCCTTCCCAAGATACCGGACATTCATCAAAGAGGCAAGCGTCCTGTCCTGCGCACCTTCTCCCACATAGACATGCTGGAAGTTGTCAAAGCCATAATTCAGAAGGTCGATCGTTTCCAGATAATTCTGTCCTGCGCCGTTCCCGTGAAGCAGGACGCAGAGCAGCCTCTTTCCATCCTTCTCTCCGAACGTGACAAGGGTATTCCACGCCATCTGCGTAAAGCCGGTCTTCCCGCCCGTGCACCAGCTGGTGTAATATTCCTTGTCCGTGCGCAGCATCTGGTGATGGTTCACCAGGTAGCGCGTCTCCTCATACATATTGGTGGGAGGAACCTCATACTCCACCGTGCCGCAGATCGTGCGGAACGTCTCATTCGCGTAAGCTGCCTGCGCGATCAGCGCCATATCATGAGCCGTCGTATAGTGGTCATCGGAATGAAGCCCGGATGGATTGGAGAAGTGAGTCCCCGTGCATCCCAGCGACGCAGCTTTGTCATTCATCATCTGGGCAAAGCCTTCCATAGAACCGCCCACGTACTCCGCCAGCGCGTTCGCCGTATCATTCGCAGACTCCAGCATCAGGGTATACAGCGCATCTCTGATGGACATCT